>JBDTOA010000120.1:0-6286 GCA_039933475.1 Dermatophilaceae bacterium | reverse complement strand
CGACCGGCTCAGGCTCTGGTGAAGCAGCCTCGGGTTCGGTGGCCGAAGGCGCTTCGGGCACGGCGACCTCAACGGCTTCAAGGGGGACCTGGGGCCGAGGCGCTGGTGACGGCTTTGGCACAACGGCCTCGGTCGCAACCTCTGCTGTTGGCAAGGTTGCCTCCTCGAGCGCGCTCACCGCCTCGGCGGTCTCCAGGCCGGGGTCCTTCTCGGAATTCTGCTGAGTCACTGTCATGCCTTCTTCTCGGCGACATCCACCTTGAGGATGCTGATGGGCTGCAACGGCGCGGTACCGCCACCCGCGCTCGCGGGCGCGAGTCCGGCTTTGGCGATCTTGTCGACGATATCCATCCCTGAGGTGATCTTGCCGAAGATGGAGTAGCCGACGGGGTCTTTCAGCACCGTCTTCTGGTAAACGATGAAGAACTGACCACCGTTGCTCTTGGGGTCGCTGGTACGCGCCATCGCGAGCGTGCCAGGCGCGAAGGTGAAGTCGGCGGGTGCGTTCTCAACGCCGTAGCCATAACCAGGGTTGCCGCCCCCCGTGCCCGTGGGGTCGCCGCACTGCAGGACGTAGATGCCATCCTTCGCGACGGTGAGGCGGTGACACGGGCTGTCTAACCAGTAGCCGCTCTTGGCCAGGCCGAGGAACGAGGCAACGGTCTGGGGGGCCTTGGTCCCGTCAAGCTCCATGGTGATGACGCCACAGTTTGTCGTGACGGTGGCGATGAACGTCTTGCCGGCGGCCGTTGCCTTGTCGGGAAGGGTGCCTTTTCGAGTGTCCGTGGGGACCGCCGGCGGACTGACACACCCGGCGACGACGTTCTTGGCCGAAGCGCTCGGTGTCGCGGCACTCTGGCTGGCCGGCGACGTGGGGGCGTTGGCGGCCGTGTCCTTGTTCAGGGTCTTGCTCAGCCCAACGAACCCGCCGATCACGACGACCATCGCAAGGACGACGGCGAGGACCTGCTTGTTCCGGCGGACATCCGCAGCCCGGGTGGCCAGCACGTTCTGTCGCTTTTCGTAGCGGCGCTTCTCGCGGGCTCGGTCGCGGTCGATCGGCGACACGGTGAGACTCCTTCAGACAGGGGACAAAGACACTGGCCCTGGATACGTACCCGAACCGTCGGTCAGTCTAGGCAAGAGGATGCGGGCGAGCACGGGTGGATGGTCACTTGCCGGTGACGGTTAGGCTCGCGGACGTGCTGACCATCGGATTTCCGGCCGCTGTCGCGGGCACCAACTGCTACGTGTTGGCGCCTGCATCCGGCGAAGAATGCCTCATCGTCGATCCGGGCGTTGGTATCACCGGGCAGCTGGCGGAGATCTTGCGTGACCACAGGCTGAAACCCGCGGCCGTGCTACTCACCCACGGACACTTCGACCACGTGTACTCCGTCACGCCTGTTTGTGGGTCCGCGTCAGTTGCCGCCTACATCCATGATGCGGACCGCTACCGGCTGAAGGACCCTTTGTCCGCCGTGGGACCAGAGCTGGTGGCGATGCTTGAGCAGCAGTTCGGGCAGAAGGCGAGCTGGCAGGAGCCCAGCGACGTGGTCGCCCTGATCGACGGCCAGAGCCTGCGCATCGCAGGTTTCGACATCGCCGTGCTCCACGCACCGGGGCACACCGAAGGATCGGTGATGTTCTCTCTGCCTGATGTTCCCGAGGGCCTGGCGACTGACGCTGGGGCCAGCTCGACGGTGTTGTCGGGTGATGTTCTCTTCGCTGGCTCCATCGGACGCACGGATCTGCCCGGCGGTGACGGCGCGGCGATGAACCGCAGCCTGCGAGACGTGGTCCTCCCACTTGCCGATGACGTGCTGGTGCTGCCCGGGCACGGACCGGCCACCACGATGAAGCGTGAGCGCGCCACCAACCCCTACCTGCAAGGACTGGCCTCGTGAGCAAAGTTCGCCCGATCAGTGGCTTCCCGGAGTGGTTGCCGCGTGAACGCATCGTCGAACAGCACTTCCTGGACGTGATTCGTCAGACGTTCGAGCTGCACGGGTTCACCTCCATCCAGACCAGGGCCGTTGAGCCGGTCGAGCGACTCTCCAGCCAGGGCGCTGACACCGACAAGGAGATCTACGCGATCAGCCGGCTTGCCGCCGGCGCCGACGAAAAAGACGAGGCATCGTCGAGTGCGCGCCTCGGTCTGCACTTCGACCTCACGGTCCCGCTCGCCCGCTACGTCCTTGAGAACGCAGGCAAGCTCACCTTTCCCTTCCGCCGCTACCAGATCCAGCCGGTATGGCGTGGTGAGCGTCCCCAGGAGGGTCGCTTCCGCGAGTTCACCCAGTGCGACATCGACATCGTGGACGTGGGTGAGCTGGCCGCCCACTACGAGGCCGAGCTGCCGTTGGTGGTCGCCGACGCGTTCAGCAAGTTGCCGATCGGCCCGTTCCGGATCCAGGTCAACAACCGGAAGATCCCCGAAGGCTTCTACCTCGGTATCGGGCTGACCGACATCAAGGGGACCCTGCAGGTCGTGGACAAGCTCGAAAAGGTGGGCCCCGAAAGAACTTTCGACATGTTGGTGGCAACCGGCGCGACAGCCGCCCAGGCAAAGGCGGCCCTGGCCCTGGCCGAGATCAACGCCCCGGACGAGAGCTTCGTGGAGAGGGTGAACGCGCTGGGGGTGCAGCACGAGACCCTGTCGCAGGGCCTGGCCGAGCTGGCGGCGGTCATGCGCGTCGGGTCCGAGCACGCTGCCGGTCTGATGGTCGCCGATCTGAAGGTCGCCCGCGGCCTGGACTACTACACGGGCACGGTCTACGAGACCCAGCTTGTCGGGCACGAGTCCTACGGCTCGATCTGCTCAGGCGGACGCTATGACGCGCTCGCCTCGGACGGCCGGACGACCTACCCCGGAGTCGGCATCTCCATCGGCCTCTCGCGGCTCCTCGCCAAGATCATGCCGAGCCTGTCGGTCAGTCGGTCAACCCCGTCCTGCGTTCTGGTCTCCCTCGCCGCCGAGAGCGATCGCGCCCAGGGGATGGCGGTGGCCGCGGACCTGCGGCGACGCGGCATACCGTGCGAGGTCGCGCCCGAGGCCGCCAAGTTCGGCAAGCAGATCAAGTTTGCCGAGCGACGCGGCATACCTTTCGTGTGGTTCCCAGCAACTGCCGAACAGAGCAGTGACTCGGTCAAGGACATCCGCAGCGGCGCACAGGTGCTGACCGACAGCGCATCCTGGATGCCACCCGCCGAGGACTTGTGGCCCCGCGTCACCTCCTGAGGGGGAACAGGCAGGATTAGACTCTCAGCCGCTAGCCTTCGGGCAGCCGATCGAAGCGACAATGGGGTTGCCTCGACGGCGCATCGGCAAAGGATGTTGATATCCGGTGAAGGTCGCAATCCCACGCGAGGTCAAGAACAACGAGTATCGGGTCGCCATCACGCCGTCCGGTGTGCACGAGCTGGCGCGCAACGGCCACGATGTCTTCATCGAGACCGGTGCCGGTCTCGGGTCCTCGATAACGAACGAGGACTACGTCGCCGCCGGCGCGAAGATCGTCAGCTCCGCCGAAGAGGCCTGGGCCACGGGTGACCTGATCCTGAAGGTCAAGGAGCCGATCGCCTCCGAGTACGACAAGATGCGCGAAGGTCAGACCCTCTTCACCTACCTGCACCTCGCGGCCGACCGGGCACTGACTGAAGAGCTGGTCAAGCGCAAGGTCACCGGAATCGCTTACGAGACAGTGGAGCTGCCCGACTTCTCGCTGCCGTTGCTGGCCCCGATGAGCGAGGTCGCCGGTCGGCTCGCGCCGCAGGTGGGCGCGCAGACTCTGATGCGGGCCCAGGGTGGACGCGGTGTCCTCATGGGCGGCGTGTCAGGCGTCTATGCCGCCAAGGTCGTCGTCATCGGCGCCGGCGTGTCCGGCATGAACGCCGCCGCCATAGCTCTGGGCATGCAGGCCGAGGTCCTTCTGCTGGATCGCAACGTGGCCAAGCTGCGCCACGCGGATGCCATCTACCAGGGTCACTGCCAGACCATCACCTCCAACGCCTACGAGATCGAGCGGGCAATCTCCGACGCAGACATGGTGATCGGTGCGGTTCTGGTCCCTGGCGCGAAGGCCCCGACCCTGGTCAGCAACGAGCAGGTGTCGCGGATGAAGTCGGGCTCGGTGCTGGTGGACATCTCCATCGACCAGGGCGGCTGCTTCGAGGACTCTCATCCAACGACCCACGCGGACCCGACCTACCCCATCCACAACTCCGTCTTCTACTGCGTCGCCAACATGCCCGGTGCGGTGCCCCACACCTCCACCTACGCCCTGACCAACGTGACCCTGCCGTATGCCGTCGAGCTGGCCAACCTGGGTTGGCGCAACGCGCTCCGTGCGGATCATGCGTTGGCCCTGGGCTTGAACACCTATGACGGTGCCGTGACCTACGGACCCGTGGCAGAGGCGCACGGGATGAGCTCGCGAACTCTCGAAGAGGTGCTGGGCTGACGCCAGGCGCCCCCGGACCGACTGGCCACGCTGATGGTGCTCCAGGGACGACGTCGCCCCTGGAGCGCTCAGCGCGCGGATGGCTGGACCACCTGCGCGTGGAGCGGGGAGCGGCAGCCAACACGCTGACCTCCTATCGACGTGACCTGGCGCGCTATCAGCAGTTCCTTCTCGAGCTGGGCATGGACGACCCCGCCGCGGTCAAGGAGTCCGACATCGCCGCGTTCCTTGCGTCACTTCGTGAGGGTGCCCCGCAACATCGGCCGTTGTCGGCCTCGTCGGCCGCGCGGACCCTTGTCGCGGTTCGCGGTTTCCACAGGTTTCTCGCCCTCGAGGGTGAGACGACCCAGGACCCGGCCGGAGGGGTCGCGCCGCCCACCATCCCCAGACGCCTGCCCAAAGCCATCTCGATCAGCGATGTCGAACGACTTCTGGCGGCGGCCAGCGTGGGAGACACGCTCGCAGCCTTGCGCGACCGCGCGCTGCTGGAGGTCCTCTACGGTGCCGGCGCGCGGATCAGCGAGGCCGTGGGTCTCGACCTTGACGACATCGACCCCGACGAAGGGTCGGTGCGACTGTTCGGCAAGGGAAGCAAGGAGCGGGTCGTTCCCCTCGGCAGCTACGCACAGGAGGCGGTCACGGCCTACACGGTCCGGTCGCGTCCCTCCATGGCGTCCAAGGGCAAAGGGACACCGGCTCTTTTTCTCAACCAGCGCGGGGGACGGCTGACCCGGCAGAGCGCCTGGGCGGTGATCCACGTGGCAGCCCGGCGAGCCGGTCTTGGAGCCAAGATCAGCCCGCACACCCTCCGGCACTCGTTCGCCACGCACCTTCTGGACGGTGGAGCCGATGTGCGAGTGGTCCAGGAGCTGCTCGGGCACGCCTCTGTCACGACGACCCAGATCTACACGCTGGTGACCGTCCAACGTCTGCGAGAGGTCTTCGCCGAGGCTCATCCCCGGGCGCGCTGAAACAAGTCCGCCCGCGACACCCCGCACCCTGCCTTGAAGCAGGAGCCCTCGCGCGGCTAGGGTCAACGCGATCAGCGAGAGGCTGACCGATCTCTTCGACGCCGCTGGGAGTGAACCACCTGTGACTTACGAGGTGACGACAGCCACCGAGGGTGGGACCGCTGACCTCTCCGCAGCCGAAGCCCAGCTGGCGACCTCGGAGCGGGCTCCAGCCCTCCTGCCCGGCATCCAGGGCGCCGGAGTCGGCCAGGTGGGTGCCACCGGCCGGATCATGCCCGAGTTCGTCGAGCCGGCGCCCCTGCGCAGCCATGGTCCGGCGCGCATCATCGCCATGTGCAACCAGAAGGGTGGCGTGGGCAAGACCACCACCACCATCAACCTCGGCGCGGCGCTGGCCGAGTGCGGGCGCAAGGTGCTGCTGGTCGACTTCGACCCGCAGGGCGCGTTGTCAGTGGGCCTAGGGGTTCCGACCCATGAGCTCGACGTCACGATCTACAACCTCCTGATGGAGCGCGGGCACGACATCCACACCGTCGTGCAGCACACCCGAACCAAGAACCTGGACATCATCCCGGCGAACATCGACCTCTCCGCCGCAGAGGTGCAGCTGGTGGGCGAGGTCGCCCGCGAGATGGTGCTGGCGCGGGTGCTACGGCCCATCGTTGATGACTACGACGTGATCCTCATCGACTGCCAGCCTTCGCTCGGGCTGCTCACGGTCAATGCCCTGACGGCCGCGCACGGCGTGATCATCCCGCTGGAGTGCGAGTTCTTTGCGATGCGCGGCGTTGCCCTGCTGGTCGAGACCATCGACAAGATCTGTGACCGCCTTAACCCTCGACTGGAGGTTGA
>JBDTOA010000119.1:0-6342 GCA_039933475.1 Dermatophilaceae bacterium | reverse complement strand
AGCTGGGCGATCGCGATCACCCCCAGAGCGCGCCACCGCTTGGGGTCGGGGACAGGGGTGGAGGCGGGGGACGCCTCGCTCTCAGCTACAGGGTCGTGAGTGGAGTCGGTCATGGTGGGTCCTTCAGCAACGAGGGGTCTTGCATGACGGAGCGCGAGTCACGTCTCCAAGGGGTGCAACATCGCCTCGTCGTCGAATTATTTCGCGAATGACGAAGAGCACCCACCCCATGGGCGTCGTTGCGGCGTATGCCTTATTTGTCCTCGCCGTTCGTCTCACCGAGTCCCCAGACTGGATCGCGATGCTCACGGGATGAGGCGGGCGAGGTCGTCCGTGAGCAAGCTCAGTCCAGCAAGGCCTTGACCCGTGCTGCACCCACGACGTTGCCCTGACGATCATGGATGGTCAGCGCTCTCCGGCGGAGCTGCGTCGCCTCATCCTTGCGTCCGAGCACGTCGACGATCTCGGCCAGCGGTTCCAGCGCACAGGTGTGCAGGATGGCCAGCTCGGTCCTGGCCGCCAGCTCTGCGCCGGCGCGCGTCTGCTCGCATCATGGCCGCCAAGGCGGAGGCGACGATGGGCCAGACCGACGCCTGCCCCTTCTGCGACATCATGCTCGCCGTGCCGGCAGTCATCGCCTGCGCGAATGTCGGAGACGTCGACAACGCAGAGCGTTATCTGTCCCTGGCCAAGGCATCGGCAGCACACTGGGAGGGGACCGCCTGGGAGGCAGCTGTCCTCGAGGCGCGAGCGCACCTGGCGAAGGCACGGGGTGAGAGCGCCGAGTTTCTGCGGCTGATCGACGAGGCAGCACAACAGTTCCGCGTCGCCGGCCAGCCGCTAGACGTCGCGCGGGTGGAGGCGGCTCGACGAAACGCGCAGCCGGTTGCCGAGTCAACCCGGCGGACCGCTGGGGCAACGCTGGTCTGAGCGCTCCGAACAGTCTGAGCAGTCCGAAAATCGCCGCCCCGGGCAGACCAACGGTCGCGGCCCTTTCAGAGCTGCCGCGACCGCTGGGTCTGTCTTACATCCCTTTGCTACTTCTTTGGCTACTTCTTGCGGCTCGTGGCGACCGAAACGCCGCCGAGGACTGCGACCAGCCCGCCCGCACCCATCATGAGCACGATGAGACTTTGCATACCCACTGGCTTGATGGTCTCGTAGTTGGCCAGGTTGTTGTCGAAGACCTTGACCAGTCCGTTGAAGCGCTCCATCGACGCGGGCATCGTCTGCAGAGCCTGCGCGGTGGCGGGGAAGTTGGTGCCGAGGAAGCCCTGAAGCTGCTCGGGCGACATCTTCAGCTGAGTGGCCAGGGCCGGCAGCATGGTGGAGCCCATCTCGTTGCCCATGGCACCGATCGTGCCGAGCGCGCCGGTCGCGTTGTCGACCAGCGTCTTGTTGTAGATCGGCTTGAGGTTGGCGTTCAGCTGGTCCGCGTCAGCGGCCTTCGCAGGCAACGACAGGACGAGCGGAAGGACCAGCACTGCGAGACCGACCACGACCGCCACAGCTCCGCCGACCTTCGGGGAGCGAAGCATGGCCAGCCCGATCAGGAAGATCAGGATGCCCGCGCCGAGCAGGCCCCATGGGACCGTCGTTGCCGGCAGGCCCGTGGTGGGGATGGCATCGGCCGAGGCGAACAGCGGCCGCTGCTTGTCAAGGGTGTTGATCAGGCCATCGAACGTGGGAACGGCGGTGGGCAGCGCGCCCATGCCGGCTGCCACTGCGGGGAAGCTCTTGGCCACGAACCCGTTGAACTGGTCCGGGGTCATCTTCAGCTGCTGGCTCAGCGCCGGTGCGAGCTTGGTGCTGAACTCCTCCTGGACCGCCGACAGGCCGGCGATGTCCTTGTGTGCGGTGTCGATGGAGCTCTGGGTCAGTGCCGGGCGAAAGTCGGTGATCAGGTTCTCGAAGGCCGGGCCGACGGCGAACAGGTTGGTGACCAGGGTCGTGGCGACCAGGCCGGCGCCAACCAGCATGACCAGCACTGCGGCGATCTTGCCCGTAAGCCCTGGCCTTGAGTGGGAAGCGCCAGCCGAAGTTCCCGTGCTGGGGGCTGTCATGGTCATGCTTTGTCCTCGTCTCGCTGGAAGATCATGAACGGCGGGTCGCCGCTGCATGTCCCGAATACCCCGTCAGGTATCCGTTGAGCCGAGCGTAGGGCTGGCCAACCCGCGCCGGTAGGGGATTATGCCCGGTTCGAACGTGATCATCGCCACATCGTCATACCGTCATCTGCTTCGGTCGGCAGGGCGGCGCGAACCCGGCTGGGCGTCTTGACACCCCTTGAACGTTCACGCGGGGCCGCGTCCGCAGCCCGTAGTCTGACCCGCGGCACGGCCTGGACCTCGTTCCTCAGGCCACCGGGCGAGAGAGATGAAGCTGATGCACCTCCTGACCGAAGCTGCGCAGATCGACTCGGGAGATACCGCCTGGGTCATCGTGTGCACCGCCCTCGTTCTGCTGATGACTCCCGGTCTCGCGTTCTTCTACGCGGGGCTGGTCCGGTCCAAGCATGCGCTCGGCATGATCATGCAGAGCTTCGTCACCATCGCCATCGTCTCTGTGACCTGGGTTCTGGTGGGCTACTCGCTGGCCTTCGACCACGACGCGTTCGGCGGCCTGACTGGTGGGCTGCACCTGGCCGGGCTGACCCACGCAGAGGCCGGCGTACCTGGGCAGCAGCTCACCATCCCGCCGCTTGCCTTTGTGGCCTTCCAGCTGATGTTCGCCATCCTCACCGCCGCCCTGATCAGCGGTGCGTCGGCGGACCGGATGCGCTTCGGCGCGTTCGTGACCTTTATCGCGATCTGGTCGGTCGTCGTCTACGCCCCGCTTGCGCACTGGGCATGGTCACCGGAGGGGTGGCTCCACAACGCGGGGTTGCTGGACTTTGCTGGAGGCACTGTCGTCGAGATCTGTTCGGGCGCCTCCGCGCTCGCGCTCGCCCTGGTGATAGGTCCGCGCCGCGGCTGGCCCAGGGAGATGATGGCACCCCACAACCTTCCGCTGGCGCTGCTCGGCGCCGGCCTGCTCTGGGTCGGCTGGATCGGGTTCAACGCCGGCTCGGCACTCAGCGCCGGGTATCTCGCCGCAAGTGCTGCCCTTGCCACTCATCTGTCCGGGGTCGGCGGAATGATCGGCTGGCTGGTCCTTGAGAAGCGGCTGACCAAGAAGGCCACGACCCTTGGAGCGGCATCGGGGGCTGTCGCCGGTCTAGTGGCGATCACACCCGCCGCAGGATTTCTGTCGCCGCTCCCGGCGCTGCTGCTCGGCACGATCGCCGGCGCGGTGAGCCTGTTCGCGATACGGCTGAAGTTCCGGTTCAAGTACGACGACTCGCTGGACGTCGTTGCCGTCCACTACGTCGGCGGAGTCATCGGCACCCTGTTCGTCGGCCTTTTCGCCGCAGTGGCCGTCAACCCCGCGGTCAAGCACCAGGGGCTGCTGCTTGGTGGTGGTCTCACCCAGCTGGGGCGCCAGGGCCTCGGTGTGCTCGCTGCGACGCTCTTCGCCTTCACCGCCACCTACGCGATCGCGTGGGCGCTGCGTGCGACGATCGGCCTGCGGGTGACGCCTGACGAGGAGTCCGAAGGCCTCGACTCCAGCCAGCATGCCGAGACCGCTTACGAGCTCTCCTCCACGTCCAGCCTGGGAAGGGTTTCCTGATGAAGCTCATCACTGCCATCGTCAAGCCGTTCAAGGTCGGTGACGTGCGTGACGCCCTCCAGGCAATCGGGGTCAATGGGCTGACCGTCTCGGACGCCCAGGGCTACGGACGCCAGGGTGGCCACACGGAGGTGTACCGCGGCGCGGAGTACCAGATCGACTTCGTCCCCAAGGTCCGGATGGAGGTCCTGGCAGATGACGATGAGGCCGCCCACATCATCGAGACGATTCTTGCGGCGGCGCGGACCGGAAAGATCGGCGACGGCAAGGTCTGGGTGCTGGGCGTCGAGGAGATCGTCAGGGTCCGCACCGGGGAGCGCGGCGCCGAGGCGATCTGAGGGCGCCTGACTGGGATGCGCTGCTTTTCGCGCGAGCGATGCTTGAGCTCGCCTCAGGTAGTGAGGCCCTCGCCGGTGGGCAGACACGTGACCGGTATGGCGACCGGTCGCCCGAAGTAGTAGCCCTGACCGCATTCCCAGCCCTGCGCACGCAGGAGGTCGGCCTGCATCTTCGTCTCGATGCCCTCGGCGATTCCGGTGAGGTGCAGGCCGTTGACCAGCCCGCTGAGGCCTTGGGCCAGTGCGTTGGCCCGGCTGTGCCCCGTCGTGAGGTGCTGGACAAAGCGCAGGTCGAGCTTGACGCCGGTCACCGGCAGGTCCTGGAGTACCGAGATGGACGAGTACCCGGTGCCGAAGTCGTCAAGGTGGATGCCGACTCCGAGCCCGCTCAGGGTCTCCAGCGCGTTCAGGGCCGAGTCGGTCAGGCCCAGCGCCGCAGTCTCGGTGAGCTCGATCACGAGCCGGCTGGGGTCGACCATGTGGGCCGCGAGGGTGTTTGTCACGCTGCCGCACCACCCGGGTGCGGCCAGCTGGACCGCCGAGACGTTGACGCTGATCGGGCCGGGCAGGTCCTCGCGCCGGGCCAGCAAGGAGCAGACCTGCTCCAGGACCTGGGCGCCGATGGCGGTGATCAGCCCGCTGTCCTCAGCGACCTCGATGAAGTCTGCCGGGCTCAGCAGGCCGCGGTTGGGGTGGGCCCAGCGCACCAGCGCCTCGTGCCCGACCACGGAGGTGTCGGCGAGGGCGACGATGGGCTGGTAGTGGACCACGAACTCGCTTCGGCTTATCGCGTCCCGCAGCTGGTCCTCAACGGTCAGGCGCTCAACGGCCTGGGCGTGCATACCGTCGTCGAAGAACTGCCAGCGGGCCCGCCCGGCAGTCTTGGCTCGTGCCAGAGCCGAGTCCGTGTCGCGGAGCAGGCTCTCGGGGGTGGAGGTCGGGGACGAGACCGCGATCCCGATGGAGGCGGTCGGCACGATCCGGTGACCGCGCACCAGAAGGTCGACCGCGATGGAGGCCAGCACGCGCTCGGCGCAGCGTTCCACCTCGTGCGCGTCCTGGACGTCCTGGACCACGACGACGAACTCGTCCCCGCCGAAGCGTCCGACCCGGTCCCCGGCCCTCAGGGCCGCGACGATACGGGCAGTGACCGTGGTCAGCACCTCGTCGCCGGCCGCGTGGCCAAGGGAGTCGTTGACGACCTTGAAGTTGTCCAGGTCGATGAACAATGTCCCTACTGAGCTGCCCTCTCGCTTTGCGGCGCGCAGGTCGGACTCGAGGATGTCCAGGATCCAGGCCCGGTTGTGCAGACCGGTGAGCGGGTCATGGATTGCCCGGTACGCCAACGTCTCCTGTGCCTCGTGCTCGGCCGTGACGTCCTCAATCTGGACCATGAGCAGGTCAGGCTGCCCTTCCCCGCCCCGAACCAGCACCACGACATAGCGCACCCAGACGGTCTCGCCGTCGGCTCGCAGCAGACGCAGAGACGCGACGCTCTTCTCGTCGGAACCCGCGATGAACCGGGCGCGTTGCGCGAGAACGGCCCCGACGTCATCTGGGTGGACCATGTCCCTGACCCGACGCGTCAAGAACCACGACTCCTCGAACCCGAGAAGGTCGCACAACGCCTGGTTGACGATCCGGAAGGAGCCGTCCAGCCCGGCAAGGGCGATACCGATCGCCGCGGAGCCCAGCACGGTCTGAACCAGGTCCTCGGCCGCCGTGAGGCTCCGAGCGTTCCGGGCCGCCTGCTGACGTTCGGTCAGGTCCCGGGCGATCGTGGAGACGCCGACAACAGCTCCGTGGGGGTCGCAGATGGATGAGACCGTCAGCGAGACCGGGATCTCGGTCCCGTCCTTTCTGACCCGCGTGGTCTCGAGGTGCTCGACGTGCTCACCGGCCCCGATCCTGGCCAGAATTCCGGCCCGCTCTTCCCCCCGGCCGAGGATGTCCATGGACCTGCCGACGGCCTCACTGCTGGAGTAGCCGTAGATCCGCTCGGCAGCCGGGTTCCAGCTGGTGATGATGCCATCAAGGGTGGCACTGACGATGGCGTCGTCCGAGTTCTCGACGATTGCGGCCATGCGCTCGGCCGCCTCGAAGGCCCGCCTCTGTTCGGTGACGTCGCGGGGGATGGCAGTGGTGCCGATCACCGCGCCGTTCTCGTCAAGGATCGGGGCGACGGTGACCGAGACAGGAAAGACCGTTCCGTCCTTACGGACCCGGAAGCTCTCGAGGTTCTCGAAGATCTCGCCGCCCCCGACCCGTGCCATTACGGCGGCGGTCTCCTCAACCCGGTCCTCCGGGCTGAGGAGGAGGCCAACCTGGCCGACGA
>JBDTOA010000118.1:0-6364 GCA_039933475.1 Dermatophilaceae bacterium | reverse complement strand
CCGACCTGCGAGCCCGCATCTTCCTCGAGCGGGGCTACGGCGACCGCTACGGCGTTTCCGAGGAGCACCTCCGCACGCAGGTCGCCGGAATTCGTTCACGCGAGGAGATCATCGCGACCTGCGACGTGCTGCTGCTGCCCAAACCCACCCTTGAGGATGTGACCGGTCTTCGTGACGGTCAGGTGCTCTGGGGATGGCCCCATGCCGTCCAGGACAACGCCCTGACTCAGCTGTGCATCGACAAGCGGCTGACCCTCATAGCCTGGGAGGCGATGAACCACTGGACCCCGGCAGGGGAGTTCGTCGTTCACGTCTTCCACATGAACAACGAGCTCGCGGGATACAGCTCGGTGCTGCATGCCATGACGTTGGTGGGTACCACTGGTCACTACGGCCGGCCGCTGACGGCTGTGGTCATCGGCTTCGGGAACGCCGCGCGAGGTGCCATTACGGCCCTGAACGGGTTGGGCGTCCATGACGTGTCAGTGCTCACCATGCGCGACGTCACAGCGGTTTCCTCGCCGGTCCCGTCTGTCGTGCTGCATCACCTGGACCGCGCCGAGGTCGACCCCACCCGCACCACCGTTCAGACGGCCACCGGCCAGGTGCCCACCGCCTCATTCCTTGCCGGGTACGACATCGTGGTCAACTGTGTCCTGCAGGACCCTGATCTCCCATTCATGTTTGTCTCGGACGAGGAGCTTGCGGAATTTTCCTCGGGCAATCTGCTCGTGGACGTCTCCTGCGACCTGGGCATGGGATTCTCGTTCGCGCGACCAACGTCCTTCGACGAGCCGATCCTGACGGTGGGCGACGGCGTCGCCTACTACGGTGTGGATCACAGCCCGAGCTATCTGTGGAACAGCGCGACCTGGGGCATCAGCGAGGCCCTGATCCCGTACCTGCGACCAGTGCTGGACGGCCCTTCGGCATGGGACCAGGACAAGACCATCAGCCTGGCAGTCGAGATCAGGGAAGGCGTCGTCCTCAACCCCAAGATTCTTTCGTTCCAGGGCCGCTGCGCCGAATACCCGCATCCGCTCCTCAGCTGAGGTCAGCTGACTTCTTGACCTCGACCTGCCTCTTCCATCGTGCTCGGCTGCTGGGCGCCGAGCTGTCGATCGGGCCGGGCGATGAAGAAGTAGATGGCGCCAACGACAACGATCACCACCATCACCATCAGCGTGATCCAGTCAAGGTTGAACAGGGCGCCGCGGGGGCTGCCGAGACCGGTCGGGGCGATGACGTTGATCAGCATCAGAGCGAGATAGGCAGCGGCAACGATGCTCACCGGCCATGCCCACCGGGTCAGGCGGAAGCTTCCTTCTGGCTGCCAACCTCGGGCCCGCGCAATCATCGAGCCAATCACCGTCAGCAGGAAGGAAAGGTAGATACCGGAGACG
Source organism: Dermatophilaceae bacterium (assembly GCA_039933475.1). GTDB lineage: Bacteria > Actinomycetota > Actinomycetes > Actinomycetales > Dermatophilaceae > UBA4719. The sequence goes on along the minus strand of JBDTOA010000118.1, from coordinate 4,961 downwards.
CCAAAGGACACGAGTGCGGTCAGAGCGTTGATTCCCTGGGGGAACGTGAACCAAAGGATGTGAACATCCTTGGACGGGTTGATATTCACCAGGAGGGTAAACAGGAGAGGCACCAGTGCGCCGACAATAAGGGCATTTGATGGCGTGTGGAACCGGGGTGAGATCCGCCGCATCCAGCCGCTCCCGGGAAGTGCGCCGTCCCGCGAGTAGGAGAAGGCCAGCCGGGCGCCGGCACCCTGGACAGCCGTCCCGCACGAGAAGAACGCGATGATCACCATAACCAGGAAGAAGTTCTGCAACCACTGTGGCAGCTGGGAGAGGATCAGCGGGATTCCGCCTGCGAACGAGGTAGCCGCCGCGTACCCTTTCGCGTCCGAGGGGGTCGCAAGCAACAGGCCGGCCACGAGGACGAAGGAGGCGATCCCGCCGTACAACAGGGCAGCGCGCATGGCCCGGGGGACCTGTCGGCTGGCGTTGACAGTCTCCTCGGCGACATCACCGGCGGCCTCGAAGCCGTAGAAGATGTAGACGTGGGCGAGCACCGCGACCAGCGCCGCGCCGGTCCACCAGTTGCCGCCGAAGTCGACCTGCAGGCTGTTGGTGGCAGCCACCTCCGCGCCTCTGGTCTCGAAGAGGAAGCCGAATCCGTGGTGGAACCCGACGATGCCCAGTGCGATCGCAACCCCGAACGTCCCGATGGTCTCGACGTACACGCCGATGCGAGCCACACGGCCGAGGACCTTGGCGCCCACGGTGTTCAGCACCGTCTGGAGCAGGATCATCACGACGGTGACAACCAGGATGGTTGAGTGGCTGGTCGGGTCCATGGTGGTGCCGAACCACTGGTTGGTCAGGTCGGCGACGTAGGGCACGACGCCGGTGTCGACGCTCGCCACCGTCACCAGGAGAGCGATGCCATAGATCCAGCCCACCCACCAGCCGTACGCAGGCCCCACGGAGTACTTGCTGTACTGATAGAGCGCACCGGCCATCGGGTAGTGGCTTCCGAGCTCGCCGAAGACCAGGGCGACCAGCAACATCCCGGCAACCACGATGGGCATCAGCCAGATGTAGCGGGGGCCGCCGGCCCCGGCGCCAAGAACGAACAGGGAGTAGATACCAACCATGGGGGACAAGTAGGAGAACGCGATGCTGAAGTTGTCGAAGAGCGAAAGCACCCGCGACAGCTCTTGGCGGTATCCGAAGTCCGCAAGACGGTCGTGGTCGGGTGCGTCACTTTTTGGCGCAACGGGAGTCGAGCCGGCCATGTCATCCTCCTGTGGTTTCTTTCTTAATTGAAAGAATGCGCTCTCAACGCCGCGCGCACAAGAGTAAGCCGTGAAAGCAAGCCTATTCGCAGTGGTTATTGAATATTAAAGAGTCTTTGTCATGAATTGCCTTTTATGACAAAGGCGACACCTAGCGCCATTCCCGCTACTGTCACCGCGGACGTGAGCGCAAGATCAATTTTCGGGGTTCAGCCGCGGGTGTGATGCAGCCACCAAAGGCCGACAAAGGGCAACGCCAATGGCACGAAACCGTAGCCGCTGCCGAACCCGGTCCAGACCGTTGCAGCCGGAAAGTCGCCCGGCAGGAGCTCGCTGGCTGCACCCACGACAAGTACACCAACGAGCTCGAGGGTGATCGCCACCGTCGCCACCCGCCGGGACGTGAGATCCCCTCGGCCCAATGAGATGGTGGCGACGATGTAGATGAGCGCCGCCAGTGCGGAGAGAAGGTATGCCAGCGGCGCCTCGTCGAAGCGGTTGGTCAGCTGGACCGCTGAGCGCGAGGTCGCGGCCAGCGCGAACAGGCCATAGACCGCCACGAGCACGCGGCCAAAGCCCCGTCCAGTCGATGCGGGGGAGCGGTCGTCCTCAAGCTCAGCCAAGGGGACCCGCCCAGACCTGCTGCACCCGCAGAACCATGACCGGGGTGATGAGGAAGCCAAGAGCGATGACGAACGCTCCTGCCCGTGACTTCTCACCCCAGGCCCAGACGAAGGCGAGCGGAGGAATAGCCAGCGCGCCGAGCAGATAGCCCACGAACTCGGCGCGGGCGAAGTCGTGCGCGCTGCCAACCATCTGCACCACCCCGCCGATCGCGAAGACCACCAGAAGGGCTTCGAGGAATGCACCGGCAGCCAGCAAGGAAGTCCGGGGGTGCCGATTGGCCGCGGCCAGGACCAGAGCCCACGCCGCGAACAGCAGGGCGACGATGGTGATCGCCGCAGCATAGGGTCCGGTCACGCGGCGATCCTAGCCAAGTGGGGGCCTGCGCGACGTCAACTTCGCCGAAGCTGTCGGCAAGCCATCGTCCCGATGTCCCTCAGTGCGGTGGCTTGCCTTCTGGTTTGGCCTTGTGGACGAGCACAGCGAGGAGCGGCCGGATTGCGGCAGGTACCTCAGTCTCGCCCCAGCGGTGCCCGAAGATGTGATCACCCTGGTTGATCTCGAGCTGGTAGCTGAACTGGTCGGCTCCGCCTGGTTGGTCCCCTCTCTGTGCGGGTGTCTCCTCCACAAGGAGGTCCGCGACGAGGCCCTGCTCGTAGGCGGACAGGTCGCCCGAGTCGAGGCTGGCGACCAGGCTCACACCTGTGAGCCCACCGCTGCGTACGAGCTTGAGGTGCACGCCCCCAACGTAAACCTGGCGACTGGCGATGCGCACACAATGTGGCCCGCATCCGCAGCTCACGGGAGGGGGACCTTGACGGCCTCCCACCCGTCCCGAACGGCGTGAGCCTGGGCGCTGTCGGCGCCGTAGCGCGATCCGGCGTGATGCACGGTCACGGCCGCGAACTCTGAGAACGAGCAGTCCGGCCTCACCTGGGGATCGATCAGCGCGTCGTACCAGATGGCGCCTGCCGCCTCCCACGCGTTTCCGCCCACGGTCGTGGCGGTCACGTAGAACGCGTGGTTCGGGATGCCAGAGTTGGCGTGAACGCCGCCATTGTCGGCTGACGTCGTCACGTAGTGGTTCATGTCGGACGGCTGGTCGTCATACCGGTTGGCCGTGCCCGGGGCTCGCATCGACCTCAGTGCTGGGACGAGCTCGGGCCCCACGATGTCCGCCCCGATCAGCCAGTCGGCCTGCGCGACGCTCTGGGCCAGGTGGTACTGCTTGACCAGGGAGCCGAAGACGTCCGAGATCGACTCGTTCAGTGCGCCCGGCTGTCCTGAGTAGACCAGGTTCGCCTCGTTCTGCGTGACCCCGTGGGTCAGCTCATGGCCGATCACGTCCACCCCCTTGGTCGTGTCCGTCAGCAGGTTGCCGTCTCCGTCCCCGAAGAACATGTGGCCCGCACCGTCCCAGAAGGCGTTGTCGTAGGCATCCCCGTAGTGGACCAGACCCCGGATGGGCATTCCCTGGTCGTCGATCGAGCTGCGGTGGAACAGGTCCCAGAAGAGCCGGTACGTGAGGCCAAAGCCGTCATAAGCCTGGTTCACCGAGGCGTCCGCCACAGCGGCGTCTCCTTCGTCACGCACCAGGACTCCGGGCTCGTACGCCGTGGAGTTGCCCTGGTCGTAGATGCTCCGCCTCGGGACGCCGCCTCCTGCCGTGACTACGGCTCCTTCTTGTCGGGTGACCTGGTGCCCGGCAGTCTCCATGCGGCGCCGGCGGAAGGCCTCGTCGAGCTCAAGGGTGCGCAGGATCGCGGGGCGTCGCTCCTCGCTGGCCTCACCGGCCAGCTTCAGCAGAAGATCCGGCGGCAAGATGCATGACAGGAACCCGGTCACAAGACGAATCTACGGCTAAACCCCACGACGAGACCACAGAAATCCGCTCAGAAGAGCGAGACTCGGCTCTTCAACGGCAAAGCCGGCAGAAGGGTCAGATCGGAATAATCATCCCAAAAGGGTTGCGCAAATGGTCATCGTCGGGCACCGTTGTAAGCGCTTACATCGGAGGCCGAGACAATTGACACCGCGCAGGCAGGGCAGGCGCTCGACCACGATCTACTCCGTGGCCAAGCTCGCCGGAGTGTCCATCGCCACTGTCTCCAGGGTGCTGCAGGGGACTCGAACGGCTTCTCCCCAGGCGAGGGCTAACGTGCTGAAGGCCGTCGAGGAGCTCGAGTACGTGCCACTGCGGGCGGCACGCAGCCTGGCCGTGCAACGGCATGCAGCCAACGGGCTCGTCGTGCCAGACCTGACCGGCCCCTACTACTCGGAGCTGCTGATGGGCTACGAGGACGGCGCCGCGCAGCTCGGCCAGAGCGTGGTCGTTGTGGTCACGAGCACGCGCAAGGACCCGACGAGGGCGGTCCGCGAGCTGTCGAGCCGCGTTGACGGCGTGGTCGTGGCACATTCAACGATCTCGGACGATGCCGCGAGATCGATCGCCCACCAGACGCCCGTGGTGCTGCTCGCGCGCCGCGCGGTGGCCGGATGTGATGCCATATCGACGGAGAACGTCGAAAGCTCGGCCGCACTCACCGAGCACCTTCTCGAGCACGGCAGACGCCGGCTGCTCTTCATCGGCGATCCTGACGGCTCGCCGGACGTCGAAGAGCGCTACAGCGGCTTCAGCATGGCCTTGTCAGAGGCCGGGATGTCGGAGGCCGGACCACCCCTTCGCCTCAGCTACCACGAAGGTTCCGGCTCAGCAGCCGCGGCATCGGTTCTGGCCAGCGTGGACCGACCCGATGCCCTGGTCTGCGCGAACGACGAGCTGGCCCTTTCGACGATGAGGACGCTGCAACGCGCCGGAGTTCGCATCCCCGACGACCTGGCCATCGTCGGCTGGGACGACCTGATGACCGCCCGCTATGTCAGCCCGGGCCTCACCACCGTTCGTCAGCCCCTTCACGAGCTGGGTCGCCTTGCCGCGACCCGTCTTCAAGAACGCATTGCCGGAGGCCCCCTGGTCCCGGAACCACTGATCCTGCCGACCGAGCTGGTCCTGCGCTCGTCGTGTGGCTGTCCCGAGAGGGACGAGCGCGACGAGCTGCTGGCCAACCA
>JBDTOA010000117.1:0-6367 GCA_039933475.1 Dermatophilaceae bacterium | reverse complement strand
GCCGTTCGCGATGAAGTTGTGGGTGCCCAAAACCGTTGCGTCATAGACCTCTTCGACCCCATCGGGCTCGATTGACACAACTGAGTCCCAAAGGACGTCGTTGACAGCCATGAGCTCGAGGTCAGCGTCATCCAGCACAGCAGCAACACGACCCAGCCGCTCGCGTGAGGGGGCGTGCTTCCACATCGTCGAACCGCAATAAGCCGTACCCGCCTGGAACGCTCGGTGGGTCAGGCCCTGTTCAACCATCGCCTCCTTGACCCGATCCCAGACCTGCAACGGGACCGTGTCGACATTGGTGTTGGCCTTCTTCCCGCGGACTATCTCCAGCAGTCGCGCCGCAGGCACAGACCGGTCACCATGGACGCCGATCTCCTGCAGGAAACGGCGTTGGTCATCGACTCCGGAGACGTCGATGGTGTAACCGTCTCGATAACCGGCTTTCTTGGTGACCCGGGTCCTCGTAGAGATACCGAAGCGCAGGAGCAACCGCGAGAGGTCATCGACAAGGCGTCGAGACGTCGACGCGTAGTAGATCCGCCCACCTTGGCCGTCTTTGCGCACGGTGACAGAGCCGTCGGTCGCCCAGATGTGATGTACGAACAGGGCAATCTGCCTCTTGGGCACATGGAAGATCGCCTCGGGGACGAACTTCTCATGGCTTCTGAGACCGAAGAGCCCTAGCTCGTCAAACCATTCGGCGATCGGGTTGCGCTTTCCATGGCCCAGCGCGAAGGGCGCATGAAGTCGAAGCGTCGGGCATCTTGCTGCGGCATAGTCATCACGAACAGCCGCTACCCCGAAGACCATCGCTGCTTTGGTAACTGCACCGAGGTTCTGCTCGTCGATGCTCGCATAGCGGATCGGCTGCCGCTTGACGAAGGAACCATCGCCAAGCATGTGGGCCAGCAGCACGACCTTGTCGTCCTGCCAGGTCGTGAGCTCGTGTGGCGCTGGGACGTGCCGGGGCACGGCAACGCGCGAGCCCGTACGCAGGTCACCCAGCTGGGTCCAGCCTTCGTAGGCCAGGAAGGGGTGATTCTCGGTTGCGCGAAGCGTCTTGCCGGACGCCAAGGTCAGGCGGAACACCGGCTTGACTCCGGTCGGGAACACGTGGGTCAAGTGCCTTTGCACGTAACGCAATGAGTCATCCAGACCCCACACGGGCACGTCAGCTGCGCCCGCGGCATACAGCTCGCCCATCGAGGTCTCGGCCCCCGTGTCCGCGCGGAGGATCCGAGTGTCCGCTGTGAGGCAACCCGATTCGCGAAGGTCGCTCATCTGCGGCTTCTTGTCCTGGCGCTGCTCGCTGCCACGGTTCAGCTGCGAGATGGCGATGACAGGAACCTCGAGCTCCTTGGCCAGCAGCTTGAGGGCACGGGAGAACTCCGCGACCTCCTGCTGGCGGCTCTCGACCCGCTTGCCCGAGCTCATCAGCTGCAGGTAGTCGATGATCACCAGGCGCAGGTTGTGACGCTGCTTGAGCCGACGGCACTTCGCGCGGATCTCCATCAGCGACATGTTCGGTGAGTCATCAATGAACAGTGGAGCATCGGAGACCTCGGCCATTGTGCGCGCCAGCCGGGTCCAGTCCTCGTCGCGCATCGTGCCCTTGCGCATGTTCTGCAGCTGGATCGAGGCCTCGGCCGAGAGCAGCCTCATGGTGATCTCGGTGCGGCTCATCTCGAGGCTGAAAAGGACCGTGGCCATCTTGTGCTTGATAGCCGCCGATCTTGCTACGTCTAATCCGAACGTCGATTTTCCGACTGCCGGTCTCGCCGCCACGACGATCATCTGACCGGGGTGCAGACCGTTCGTCAGGTTGTCGAAGTCGGTGAATCCCGTTGGGACACCGGTCATCTCGCCGGATCGACCCGACGCTGCCTCGATCTCGTCAACCGTCTCCTCGAGCACATCGCCGAGCACTGCGTAGTCATCGCCGCCGCGTTTGTCAGCCACTGCATAGATCTCGGCCTGTGCGGCGTTGACGATGTCGACAACGTCCCCGCCACCCTGCCCGTAGCCCATCTGGACGATCTTCGTGCCGGCGTCGACCAACCGCCGCAGCACCGCACGTTCGGCCACGATCTGCGCGTAGTAGCCGGCGTTGGCCGCCGTGGGCACCGAGGAGATCAGCTGGTGAAGATAGGCCTGGCCGCCCACCCGCACGAGGTCGCCGCGCTTGGTCAGCTCGTCAGAGACGGTGATGGCGTCGGCCGGCTCGCCCCGGCCGTAGAGATCCAGGATCGCGTCGTAGATCAGCTCGTGCGCCGGACGGTAGAAGTCGACTCCCTTGAGCCCCTCGACGCAGTCGGCGATGGCATCCTTCGACAGCAGCATCCCGCCGATGACGCTCTGCTCCGCATGCACGTCCTGGGGAGGCAGCCGGTCATCGGCCGAACCGTACGACGACGACTTGGGCCCGTCGTAGGTCCCTATGTTCAGCTCCGCTAGAGACACGCGGCCCCCCTTCGTTCCCGACCCTGCAACCGGACTGATGACCAGCACACCACGAGGGTCCGACAACCCCTCCTGTACGGCAGAGGGCGATCGGACGGGCAGTGATCGGTGCGAACGTTCCACGCTATTGCTGCGCGCCCGCGGACTCAAACAGGCCCTGTGCGCATCATGGGGACAACATGTGCACCACGCCGGACCCCACTGTGCATCAGGTTGGGGACAAGCCTGTGAATTTCAGCGTCTTGCCCGCCCCGGACGACCTCTGACCTGCCCAAACGCTATCCACCGCCCTGTGGATAAAAGAAAGTTCGCGCGTGTCGTCCCAACTCGCCAGCATGGGATCGGACCGCCTATCGCGAGGCCCTAGCCTGAGTGGATGGGGAACGCTCGCGACGATCTGGTCGATGCCGTATGCCGTGTGCTGGAGACGGCCGCTGACCCTGACCGTGCGAAGGGCCAGCAGGCCTACATGAAGTCCACCATGCCCTTTCGTGGCATCAGCGCACCTCGCCTCAAGACCACGCTGCGGCCCCTCCTGGCCGACCCGGCGTACCTCCTGGTCGGGCGCGACGAGTGGGAGGCGACGGTCCTCAGGCTCTGGGACCAGGCTCAGTTCCGCGAAGAGCGCTATGCCGCCTTGGCCATCACCGGACACCGCCTCTATCGGCCGTGGGCGCGGGACGAGTCGGCCATGCGCCTCTACCGCTATCTGGTCGAGACGGGCGCCTGGTGGGACTTCGTGGACGAGATCGCCTCACGCCGGGTTGGCCCGATCCTTCGGGCACACTTCGAAGCGGAGTCCGGTCGGATGCGCTCGTGGGCCAGCGCGGACAGCTTGTGGGTACGCCGGGCGGCCATCCTCAGCCAGCTCTCGAGCAAGGACGAGACCGACCGCCAGCTTCTTCTTGACTGCATCACCCCGAACCTGGCCGACCAGGACTTCTTCATTCGCAAGGCAATTGGCTGGTCGCTACGTCAGTACGCTCACTCGGGCACTGCGGCGGCCGACTGGGTCCGTCATAGCGTGGACCAGCTGGGCGCCGACCTCTCACCGCTCTCGCGCAGGGAGGCCCTCAAACATCTGGGCTGAGGGCCGGCTCGAGCATCGCGGCGCGCGTTCTCGGCATACCACTGGCACCACGTGGGGTAGGTCGAACCGCCAGCACCTGGTTGATGCCAAGGCGGTTGGCCTCGAACCCGAGCGCGGACCCAGCCATGTACAACCGCCAGACCCTGGCCCGCCCGGGGCTGGTGAGCGCAACGGCCCGGTCCCAGTTCGCCTCCAGGTTGGCGACCCACGCCCGCAAGGTCAGCGCGTAGTGCTCTCGAAGTGACTCGACGTCGCGCACCTCGAAGCCAACCTGCTCCATCGCATCGACCATCGCCGCTATCGGCTGGAGCTCCCCGTCGGGGAACACGTACCGGTCGATGAAGGACGTCCGTGAGAAGCCGTCGTCCGGGCCGGGGCGGCGCGAGATCGCATGGTTGAGCAGCCGGCCGCCGGGGCGAAGCAGCCTGAACAGCTCCGCCGAGTACGTCGGAAGCATCGCCTTGCCCACGTGCTCCGACATGCCGATGCTGGCGATGGCGTCAAAGGGCCCGTCCCGGACGTCGCGGTAGTCCTGGGTGCGGATCTCCACCAGGTCGCCGACTCCCTCAGCATCGGCTCGGCGCCGGGCATAGTCGGCCTGCTCGCTGGAGAGCGTTATGCCGACCGCCTTAACTCCGAAGTTGCGAGCAGCGTTGCAGACAAAGGCTCCCCAACCACAGCCGACGTCCAGGACGCGCATCCCGGGCTTGAGCCCGAGCTTGCGGGCGACGAGGTCACACTTGGCCTGCTGCGCTTCCTCCAGCCCGAAGGTGGGCCCGGGGTCCTGCTCGTAGTAGGCACACGAGTACGTCATCGACGGCCCAAGGACCAGCTCGTAGAACTCGTTGCCGACGTCGTAGTGGTGGGCGATCGCCTGCGCGTCCCGGCCCCTCGAATGGCGCAGCCCTCCAAGCCGTGACTCCTCAGCTGGTGGCCGCGGCGGCGGACCCGCGATCCCGAGCCGCAGGGCCGCCTTGACCAGTGCCTTGCGGGTGGATGAGTCGATGACCACGCCCGGACCGAACTCAGGATCAGCGACCAGGTCCAGAGCCGTGAGGCCCGCCATGATGTCCCCCTCGATCAGGATGTCGCCGGAGACGTAGGCCCGGGCGAAGCCAAGCTCGTTGGGGGCCCACAGCATTCGACGCAGGGCACGTGGAGTGGTGAACGTCAGGCGCACGGGCGCGGTCGGCGGGCCGATCTCGCTCCCGTCCCAGCACCTCACCAGGACAGGCAGATTCGACCCCAGCCCCGCCCGGACCAACGGGTCCAGGGCATCCGCAACGCTCATGAGCGACTCCTTGTCGACAATCCCCTGACGGCAACCAGCAACAGCCCACTACGTGATACCCAACGGACGGGGGCCCAGACAGATTCCCGGCCCCTCTACCCTGCGATGGTGAGCAGTCACGTGAGCGCGTCGGGTGATCCCCGGAGCCAACGACGCGAGATCATCGACCTCGCCCTGCCGGCGTTCCTGGCCCTGGTCGCCGAACCGCTTTTCCTCCTTGCCGACTCCGCCATCATCGGCCACCTGGGCACCTCGCAGCTCGCAGGACTTGGCGTGGCCAGCGCAGCACTCATCACTGCAGCCAACGTCTTCGTCTTCCTGGCCTACGGCACCACATCGATCGTCGCCCGCCAGGTGGGTGCCGGTTCGGAACGGAACGCGGTCGGGGCTGGCATCGACGGCCTGTGGCTGGCCGTCGCGATCGGCATCGTCACCGGCGCCCTGGTCTCTGTGTACGCCGCCCCCCTGTGCTCGCTCTTCGGCGCGTCCCCCGCGGCGCTCGCACAGGCCGTCATCTACCTGAGGGTCTCCGCGTTCGGCATCCCGGCGATGCTGGTCGTCCTGGCCGTGACCGGTGTTCTGCGCGGACTGCAAGACACGAGAACGCCTCTGGCTGCTTCGGTCGCCGGTTTCAGCGCCAATATCGCACTCAACCTGCTCCTTGTGTACGGCCTTCACCTGGGCATCGCCGGCTCCGCCCTCGGCACCGTTATCGCCCAGTACGGTATGGCGACCGCCCTCGTCATCGTGGTTACCCGCCGCGCCCGGAGGCTCGGCGCAAGTCTTCGGCCACACCCCGGCGGCGTGCTCCGGGCAGCACTGGACGGTGTGCCACTGCTCGTGCGAACACTGGCCCTGCGACTGGTGCTGCTGGCGACGACCTGGGTCGCCTCAGGCCTAGGGGACGTTCCGCTCGCCGCCTACCAGGTGTCCGCCACCGTGTGGACCTTCCTCGCGTTCTCCCTGGACGCACTTGCCATCGCCGGGCAGGCGCTCACTGGCAAGGCGCTGGGCGCGGGCGACGTCGCGGCAGCCCGATCGGCCACCGGCACGATGCTGCGGTGGGGCGTGGTTGGTGGCGGGTTGCTAGGAATCGTTGTGTTTGCGACACATTCGGTCCTGCCGAGAATCTTCACCTCTGATCCCGCCGTGCAGTCGGCACTGGCGGCAGCTCTCATCGTGGTGGCGATCTCCCAGCCGATCGCCGGCTTCGTGTTCGTGCTGGACGGCGTGCTCATCGGTGCCGGCGACGGTCGATGGCTCGCCTGGGCGCAGGTCGGGCTGCTCGTCGCCTATCTGCCGCTGATCCTGACGGTTCGGGCCGCCGGGACCTCGCTCCTGGCCGGCACCGACGCCATTGCCGCTCAGGGCCATGCGCTGACCGTGCTGTGGCTGACGTTCGTCGCCTTCATGACGATGCGAGGTGTTGCGCTCGGGTGGCGAGCCCGCGGGGATGCCTGGATGGTCACCGGCGCCACCCGCCGCTGACACCCTTTGCTCACTTCAGGCCGGTTTGCTCAGTTCAG
>JBDTOA010000116.1:0-6373 GCA_039933475.1 Dermatophilaceae bacterium | reverse complement strand
GAGGTCATCAAAGCAGAAGATAGCCATCTGAAAGAAATGGTCGCCGGCGGTGATGAAACGCACCAGGGCGCCCTCAAGAACATGCAGGACAGGTGGAAGCATCCCGTGGCAGGAATGGGATGGTACCTGAAGACAAAGAAGGCCTTTGCTGCACTCCCCGAAGACTGACCGGTCGGCCAGGGCCGACCGGTCATACTCTCGTAATGGGCGACGTGAGGCTGCGGCGAGTGGACTTCGGCTACTTCGTGCGCCCTGCGGAAGAGACCGGGACTGGCGAGCCACGGGTGGAACCGTGCCTGGGTTATCTGGTCATCCATGCTGAGGGCACCCTGCTGTTCGATACCGGCATGGGTGGCGACCCGTCGGTGGACCAGCACTACCGCCCCCGGCGCACCGAGCTCGGACGGGCATTGCGCTCGGCCGGTGCTGGCGTGGACGACATCGACCTCGTCGCCAACTGCCACCTGCACTTCGACCACTGTGGCGGAAACGCCCGCTTCCCCGGCAAGCCGATCTTCACCCAGGCGAGCGAGCTCGTCGCTGCGCGTACTGAGGTCGACTACACGCTGGCAGGACTCATCGACACACCGGGCGCTCGGTACGAGGAGCTGGCCGGGGAGGCCGAGGTGTTGCCCGGGGTCATCCTGATCCCGACGCCGGGACACACCAACGGGCATCAGTCACTGATCGTCAGAAAGCGGGACGGCACGGTGGTCGTGGCCGGACAGAGCCACGACACCGCCACGGCGTACAGCGCCGACGTGCTGGCCCGGCGCGCCCACCGCGACGAGCACCCGCAGCCGTTGCCGGTGCCGCCGGTCTGGCTGGACCGGCTGCAGGAGCTGGATCCGGCACGCGTGGTCTTCGCCCATGACCACGCAGTCTGGGAGCCGTAGGCTCGCCCGTTTGGCGACTTGGCGCGCCTACTCGCGTTGGTCGATCGCGAAGGAGATCGCCAGGTCGAGGGCGTCGGCCATCTTGACCGCGGCCGACGCGGCGCGAGGAGCACCCACGATCGGTGCCACCGCCACGAGGACGTCCTCGGCGTCCTTGGCAGTCAGGCCCGCGTCCACGGACGGCCCGACGTGCAGCAGGTACGACGAGGTGGGGGCATCGACCGCGACCAGGGCGGCGATCCGGACGAGCATCAGCGCACGAGGGTCCAGCTCCGTTCGGGCCAGCGACACGGCGTTGATCTCGACCAGAGTCTCTAGTACCGGGGAATCTCCTTTGGCCATGACTCTCACTCCATCTCCAGGGTTATGCCGGTTGTCGACATGGGGTCCGGGCGAAGCCGCCCAGCGGGTGCGCGACCGGGACGGCCGTCGTCACCCTCCGGCGATGTTGCCCCCGGGCTGGCGCGCAGGCATCCTCCAGAACAGATGAGCCCCTCGCATCTCGACGGCACCGACTACGCGTGGTTGGGTTGTGCCATGACGACGGTCGCGCTCTTTCACTCCGTGCTCGGTGTCCGCCAGGGCGTCCTCGATGCCGCCGAGCGGCTGCGCCAGGACGGTCACGACGTGCTCGTGGTGGACATCTTCGAGGGGAGGACCTTCGATGAGTACGCGCCCGCGATGAGCTTCGCGTGGGAGGAGCTCGGTCAGAAGGTGCTCATGGACCGCGCAGTCGAGGCGGTCGCCGACCTGCCTGACGGCTTCGTCTCCGCCGGCTTCTCCCTCGGCTGTGTCATGGCCGTGCACGTGGCGACGCAGCGCAAGGTCTCCGGTGTCCTGATGATCGCCGGCGCCATCCCGGTGTCAGCCTTCGGCGCCGACGCCCGGTGGCCGGCAGGTCTTCCGGCCCAGACTCACTCGACCCTCGATGACCCCTGGCGCGACAACGATGAGCTCGACCAGGCCGTTACCGACGTCGTGGCCGGAGGAGGCACTATCGAGGTGTTCGACTACCCCGGCTCGGGCCACCTTTTCAGCGACCCGACGTTACCGGCGGAGTACGACCCCGTCGCCACCGAGACGTTCTGGAGCCGCGCGCTGCCGTTTGTCCGGGCCTGCGGCGGAAGCCCGATCGCTGCTACCGGGTAACGCCCAGGTGATCGGTAGCTGCGAGTCGCTTCCATGCCTGGAAGCCGCCGACGAGGTCGGACGCCCTGGATAGACCGAGCTGTCGCAACGTGGCAGCGGCAAGGCTCGAGCCATAGCCCTGGTTGCAGACGATGATGATGCGGCAGCTTCTGTCGGCGACCTCCGGGACATGGTGCGGACTGGTTGGATCCAGCCGCCACTCGAGAACGTTCCTGTCGATGACCAGGGCGCCGGGGAGCTCGCCGTCCTGGTGACGCTGCTCACCGGAACGAGTGTCAACGACCACCGCCCCGGCGGCAATCTCGGACTTCAGGTCGGCCGGCTGGACCCGGTCCAGGCCGAGGCGGGCCGCCTCCAGGAACACGTCAACTGCCACCGGGTCAGTCATGGCCACTCCTTGTGGAAAACCTATGTCATCAGCATCGTCGTCAGAGGATCACCTGGAAACCGCCAATCAGCCCCTGCATGTGGGCGATCAGGTCCCCCCATGCGCCTGAGACCTGCAGGACGCCAACCAGGACGAGCATGAGTCCGCCCAGGCGCATGACGGCCTCGGCATGTCTTCGCGGCCAGGCGAAAGCTGACATTGCCCGATCTGCCGATGCTGCGGCCAGGAGGAACGGGAGGCCCAGACCGAGGCTGTAGACGAAGGCCAGCGTCGCGCCTCGCCAGGCCCCGGTTGTCGTCGTGGCCAGGCTCAGCACCGCCGCCAGGGTCGGGCCGATACACGGTGTCCATCCCACCCCGAAGAGGATGCCCAGCAGGGGTGCGCCTGCCACACCCATTGGGGGGCGAAATCGCAGCTTCAGGCTTCGGTTGGCCCATGGAAACCGCACCAGGGCGCCCGCGAAGAGCAGACCCAGGACGATGGTGAAAGCGCCCAGAACCCGGGTCAGTGCTTGCTGGTGCACCTGCAGCAGGCCGCCCAGCCCGCCGAACGCGGCCCCATAGCTGGTGAAGACCGCAGAGAACCCGAGCACGAAGAGCAGGGCGCCGACCATCGTGCTCCGGCTTTTCCTGACGGGCACCGAACGCACGGCGCGACCCGGGTCCACGCCGTATTCCGACCGCAGTTGCGACCGTGATCCCGACAGCCTTTCCGAAATGAGAGCATCGGCCCCGACGCTGCCGGTCACAAAGGAGAGGTACCCGGGCAGGAGCGGCAGGCAGCAGGGTGAGAAGAAAGAGAGCGCGCCAGCGGCCAGGGCGATGGGCGCGGCCAACACCAATGGCCCGGACATGACGAGATCCCAGGCTGAGCCGGCGACGGACACCCTGCCTCCCCTCGGTCGCCCCGAATCGAAGAAACCTCAAATCGATGAAACCAATGTTTGGAGACAGTCGATCATTCACAATGTTAGAAGACACCAGAGGAAATGAGCTGAGAATGAGCAACTCGGTCACATCTGACGCGTTCGGGCGCTGATGTCCGGTGACGTCGTCACAGACATGTTCCCTCAGCTGGCCACGGCACTGGTTCGCATTCTTTCCTGGCTGCTCGTAGCGGGACTGTTCGCCGGTGGCGCAGTGTGGTGGTGGAGACGGCGTCATGCAGCTGTGGGGCTGCTGGCAGGCTCCACCAGCAGCCCAGAGTCCAGCGCCGAGTCCAGTCCTGAGCTCGAGCCTCGCGCCCGACGGTTCCTGCGCTTAGGTCTGGGCGGGCTGTGGCTGGTGGCCGGACTGCTCCAGGCACAACCAGCGATGCCCGCCGGCTTCGTCGCCCACACGCTGACACCGGGGATGAGCTCCAGCCCAGGCTGGCTGGTCGATCTGGTCAACCCGGTCGCCCAGGCGTGGGGGCGCCATCCGGTGGCAGCCGACTCGGTCACCGTCTTCGTCCAGCTGGGCATCGGACTGCTCGTGCTGCTCGGGGGCCGCGGCCTGCTCGCCAGAGCTGCGCTGTGGGCCAGCCTGCTCTGGAGTGCCGTGGTGTGGGCCGGCGGCGAGTTCTTTGGTGGCTTGTTCGAGGCAGGCGCCTCATGGCTCAACGGTGCGCCGGGTGCCGTACTGGTCTACGCCCTGGCCTCCGGCATCCTGCTGGTCCCGTGGCACAGGTGGAGCACCGGTGAGGCCGGGAGGCTGGCCCGGCGCGCCGTAGGTGCCTGGATGCTCGTCGGGGCCGCGCTCCAGACGCTCCCGTGGGAGGGCAGCTGGTCAGGTCCGGGCCTTGCAGCATCGTTCCAGGCAGGTGCGCAGAACAGCCAGCCGAGCGCGTTCCTGGCGCCGATCACCTTCGCCGCCCAGCTGGCGGCAGGCCACCCTGTGGCGCTCAACGCGGGGATCGTCGCCATCCTGGTCATCCTCGGCGTCGGCCTTCTCGTCTCGTCGGCGCCCGGGTTCGTCGCTGGCGGGATCATCGCGTGCCTGGCCACCTGGTGGCTGGCTCAGGACTTCGGGGTTCTGGGCGGGCTGTCAACCGACCCCAACACCGCACTTCCACTGGCGCTCGTCCTCGCGGCCGGCTGGCCACGGTGGCCCGTGCGCGTTCCAGCTCCCGAAAAGGGTGTGCAGGGACAGGCCACCCTCGCGGGCAGCGTTCCGATCCGTGCCGGTGTGGCCACGATCGGCGTGGGCGCAGTCCTGGTGGTTCCGCTACTCCTGCTGGGCACCTTGCTCGGGCCCCCCGATGCGGCCGCGGTAGTAGCTGACAGCAGTGGCGGAGTCATCTCGCTACCCCCACGCCCGGCTCCCCAGTTCACCCTGACCGACCAGCGGGGCTCCGTCGTGTCGATGTCGAAGCTCAGAGGCACCCTCACTCTGGTGACCTTCCTCGACCCGGTCTGCAGCGACGACTGCCCGATCATCGCCAACCAGATCGCCGCTGCCGACCGCGCCCTCGGGCCACTGGCCCACCGGGTCCAGATCGTGGCGATCAACACCAACCCGATCTTCCACCGAGTGGAGGACGTCCAGGCGTTCACGACGTCCCACGGCCTCGGCGACCTGCCCAACTGGCACTTCCTGACTGGTCCGTCCACGGCGATGGGTGACGCTCTGGCGGCATACGGCATCGTCGTTCAGGTTCCGGCGGTCGGCATGGTCGCCCATGGCGAGGGCATCTACTTCATCTCCCCCGACGGGACGACCGCGGCATACCTGGGTGATGGCGCGAACCCTGAGCTGTCCCAGGGCTACACGACCTTGATCGAGCAAGAGATCCGAAGGCTCCTGGCATGACCCCCTCCCAGGCCAGCTTCCCCCGTCCTCCAGCGGGGCACCGCCGCCGTCGCCGAGAGGGCGCCGCGATCGCCTGCCTGCTGCTGGCGGTATCGGCCTGCTCCTCGTCACCGTCGCCGCAGCTGTCCGCGCAAGGCAGGGCGCAGCGACTCGCCACGTCAGCCGGGGCGCCCTTGCTTGCGGCCTCGCCGTGGCTCCTCATGCGTGACAGCCGCTCCGGCGATGCCGTGTGGCCGAGCGGGGACGCGTTTCTGCTGCTGCGCACCGCAGATGGTTGGCGGCACCTCACCAACATCACCCCGCTTGCCGTGCCAACGGCGGGGGGGCTGACGCTGGCAGCGAGCTCCCGGGAGCTCGTCGTCGCCGCCCTGCCTTTCGACCAGCTCCGCGTGTCACCCTTTCTGCGCGGCCCCGTCTCAGGTACCAGCTGGGCGCCGGACGACACGCCAGGTGCGCTCGCCGCTGGTCGGCAGTCGGTCGCCTTTGGCCCCCGCGGCCTCACTGCGGTACTGCGCGCGGGCGGCGGGACGGTTGTTGAGAAGGGGAAGGCAGGAGGCTGGACGGTGCTGACCGACGCCTCCCGACTTGCGCCAGGTGGGCACCTCCGTCTCGACGGCCTCAGCTGGGGTGCGGACGGGCGGGGCTGGGTGACCGGCCATGGACCCGCCGGTTCTCCGGTCGCCTTTACCACCAGCGATTTCGGCGCCACCTGGGCCGCGGTGGCTGGGCTGGCACCGGACGCCGAGGCGGCACTGACACCGTGCGGTGGGGACAAGGGATGGACGATGCCGGTCGTGCGCGAGCGCGGAACCATCTCCCTTGCCGCCAGCGAGGATGGCGGGGCCACCTGGTCCACCGGGGCACCTCTGATGCTGCCGCAGGGCCTACCAGCCTGGGGGTGCCACGGAAAGGAAGTCTGGTTGCTCGGAGGCGCCGCTGACGGCGACCACGTCTACGCCTCGATGGACGCCGGGCTGACGTGGAGGAAGCAGGCACCGGCCCCGGACGGACTCACCGACCTGGCACCCACTGGTGGCCATGAAGGTTTCGCCACCTCCGCGACCGCGAAGGGGGTTCTCCTGTGGTCCGTACGCCGCGACGGCGGGTCCTTCTCCCCGATGGTGCTACCAGGCTGGGTTGCAACGGTCGGT
>JBDTOA010000115.1:0-6409 GCA_039933475.1 Dermatophilaceae bacterium | reverse complement strand
CGGGCAAGCCGGCCAGGGAGCTCAAGGACGCCAAGCGCGCCGGGATGCGGGTGCACGGACGCACCGGTCAGGCGTGCCCGGTCTGTGGCGACGTGGTGCGCGAGGTGTCGTTCGCCGACTCGTCCTTGCAGTACTGCGCCACCTGCCAGACCGGCGGAAAGCCCCTCGCCGACCGGCGGATGTCGCGTCTGCTGAAGTGACCCCGCGCCCCGCGCCAACTCCGTTCGGGCTGCCAGCCCCCGACACGTGGCGGCCTCACAGTCAGTTCTTGTTGCGCCGAAACCACCGAAATGGGCCTCGAGCGGGCGCCAAACCGTGGTTTCGGCGCAACAAGACCCGGCGGTCTGCGACACGATAGGCATCTCTGGCCTCATCTGCGGAATACACGATAGAGGTGGATAGTCTGCGATCGTGGACCCGATTCGGAACCCCTATGCCCCCGGCGCCGGCCAGCGCCCGCCCGAGCTCGCCGGCCGCGATGACCAGCTGCGCGCCTTCAACGTCGTGCTGGAGCGCGTGGCCAGGTCAAAGCCTGAGCGCTCCATCGTCCTGACCGGACTGCGCGGTGTGGGCAAGACCGTCCTGCTCAATGCCCTGCGATCGGCGGCAGTACGCGCGAAGTGGGGTACCGGCAAGCTCGAGGCGCGCCCCGACCAACGGCTTCGGCGACCGATCAGCGCGGCGCTGCACGTCGCCGTACGCGAGCTCGGTCACCCCCAGGGCCAGGAGGTCGACCACGTTCTTGGTGTCATCAAGGCGTTTGCCCAGCGACAGAGCGAGCCGACCGCGAAGCTCCGCGACCGCTGGAACCCCGGGATCGACGTCGCGGCAGTGACGGGACGGGCCGACTCGGGGGACATCGAGATCGACCTCGTCGAGCTGCTGACCGATGTGGGTGGCCTGGCCGCAGACGTCGGCAAGGGCGTGGCGATCTTCATCGACGAGATGCAGGACCTGGGGCCCGACGACGTCTCGGCGCTGTGCGCGGCATGTCATGAGATCAGCCAGAGCGGGCTGCCGGTCATCGTCGTCGGCGCTGGGCTGCCCCACCTGCCGGCGGTTCTGAGCGCCAGCAAGTCCTACAGCGAACGGCTGTTCAGGTACTCACGCATCGACCGGCTCGACCGGGCGTCCGCCGACCTGGCTCTGCAGTCACCGGCCAAGGACGAGGCCGCCGAGTTCGACGAGCTGGCCCTTGAGGCGATGTATGCCGCGACCGGGGGCTACCCCTATTTTGTCCAGGCGTACGGCAAGGTCGCCTGGGACAGTGCGCCCCGATCGCCGATCACGCTCGAGGACATCCGGGTGGCTGCGCCAGAGGCCGAGGCCGAGCTGGCGGTGGGCTTCTTCGGGTCGCGATACGAGCGGGCGACGCCCGGCGAGCGCGAGTACCTTCGCGCCATGGCCGACGCAGCCCAGGTCGCCGCCCAGGATCCCGATGGGCCCGACCTGGACGACATCGAGTCGGTGACCACGGCGTCGGTCGCAGCAGTGCTCGGGCGCAAGCCGCAGTCGCTGTCCGTGGCACGGGACGCCCTGCTGAAGAAGGGCCTGATCTACAGCGGGGAACGCGGCCGCATCGCCTTCACCGTCCCGCACTTCGGCCGCTACCTGCGCGCCAACGGGTGACGTAACTCACCTCAAGCCTTCTCCTTATCGCTGGCGCGGTTCCCGAAGACCTGTTTTGAGCCTGGGCGGCTGCTCGTGGCAATACTGGCACTGGACTCCAGAGGCGCTGGGACGCACACTTCAGCCATGACCACCAACATCGCCGATGGCGGACAAACAGGACCTAACGACGAATCTGCTGCGCACCTGAGCGAGCTTCGTCGCCGCCGCGCAGAGCTGCTGGAGTCGATCAACTCCCTCGAGTCGGCGTTGGCGGCTCCGGTCCCTGGCCGGCAGATGGTGTGGGTTGAAAGGGTGTCCGCCTCGCTGCTGGCCCTCTCAAGCGACTTCCGCGACCACGTGGAGCTGACCGAGGGAGTGAGTGGTCTCTACAACCGGGTGGTCCGGACCTCGCCCCGGCTGGCTCACGCAGTCGACTCGCTGACCGTTGACCACAAGGCACTGTCCGAGCTGATCGGAGAGCTTCTCTCGCTGGTGGGCAAAGCGGCGGAGGCGTTCGCACGCGGCGACTCCATGCTTGCGGACCTGGACCTCGTGCGCGACCGCGGGACCACCCTGCTCGCCGCACTGGTTCGCCACCGTCAGCACGGCGCCGACCTGGTCTACGAAGGTTATTCGGTGGACATCGGCGGGCAGGACTGAGCGTCCTCAGCACGAGCCTGGGCACCGACTGAGCCCCGACTGAGCACGACTCGAGCACGAACCTGGGCGCGATTCGAGCACCACCTGACCCCTGTCCGGGCCACTCATCAGGGCCCTGGGGCCAGCCTCAATAACGCGATCTTGGTCATCTATGTCCGCGTGACCCCCTAGACTGGTCACAGCGGTCCGCACAGTTCTGCCTCGGGCTGCTTCTTTATGTCGATAGCCACGCGCCGCGACCGCATCGGTTTGCGCCGGGCAGAACGACCCTCTTACGTCTATGGAGTACCCATCTGTGTCTTCTGACACCACTTTCGCCAGCCTTGGCGTGCCCACTTCCCTTTCCGCCGTTCTGGCGGCATCAGGCATCACCATTCCCACCCCGATCCAGGCGGTGACGCTGCCGGACTCGCTCGCAGGTCGCGACGTCCTCGGCCGCGGCCGTACCGGTTCGGGCAAGACCTACGCCTTCGTCCTTCCCCTGCTCACCCGGCTGGCCGCGAGCAAGAGCTCTCGCCAGCCCCGCAAGCCACGAGCCCTCATCCTGGCCCCGACCCGCGAGCTGGCCAGCCAGATCGAGGCCGCCATGGCACCCCTTGCCAAGGAGTTCGGGATCACGAGCATCACCGTCTTCGGTGGCGTGAGCCAGAAGCCTCAGGTCAGCGCACTGCGGGCCGGCGTCGACGTCGTCGTGGCCTGCCCCGGACGGCTCGAGGACCTGATGAGCCAGGGCGCCCTGACCCTGGACGCCGTCGAGATCACCATCCTGGACGAGGCCGACCACATGGCCGACCTCGGCTTCCTGCCCTGCGTCCGGCGGATCATGGAGCGCACCCCGAGGGTCGGCCAGCGGATGCTGTTCTCCGCCACGCTGGACGCCGGCGTCAACGTGATCGTCAAGCGCTTCCTGACCAACCCCGTCACCCACAGCGCCGACACGAGCCAGGCACCCATCTCGACCATGGCCCACCACGTCTTCCATGTGAAGAGCGACGCGCGTCTGCCCGTCCTGGTCGCCCTCACCTCGGCTCCCGGGCGAACGATGGTGTTCACCCGCACGAAGCACGGGGCCAAGAAGCTCTCCAAGCAGCTGAACGCCTCAGGGGTCCCGACCGTGGAGCTCCACGGCAACCTCTCGCAGAATGCGCGCACCCGGAACATGGATGCCTTCCAGACCGGAGCGGCGAGCACCCTGGTCGCCACTGACATCGCTGCCCGCGGTATTCACGTCGACGACGTCGCCCTGGTCATCCATGCAGACCCACCGGTCGAGCACAAGGCGTACCTGCACCGATCGGGTCGTACGGCGCGCGCCGGCGCCGAGGGGATCGTCATCACGTTGATGACTGACGACCAGGTGGCCGACGTGCGCGACCTCACGCGCAAGGCCGGCATCAAGGCGACCACCACTCGCGTGGACGCCGAACATCCCCTGCTGCGGGTGCTGGCGCCGGGTGAGCGAACGTTCACCGAGCCGCTGGTCCTTGTTCCTGAGCAGGAGAACACGCCTCGCCGGGGTGGCGGCGGCCGCGGTGGTCGGGCCGGGGCCCCTCGTTCGGGTGGGGCTCGCGGAACCGGCGGCCGCGGAGGTGCTCCGCGAGGTGGCTCCGGCCGCAGTACCAGCGCCGGTTCAACGCGCGGTGGGGCGACAGGCGGCACGGCCAAACGCTCGGGAGGCGCCAAGCGCTCGTCGTCCCAGGGTGGCGCCCGTCCCGCAGGCAAGGGTGGTTCGACCTCGGTCTACTCCACGTCTTCGTCGCGCGGGGGTGCCGCGGCGTTCTCGGCCGGGTCCAGCCTCGGGCACCGCTGACCGCTGGCACCAGTTCCGGTTCCCGTCCTGGCACCGTGACGACGGGGATACCGCTGTCATCTCGGCGGGCCTGAGACTCTCTGGCCCGCCGTTGTCAGCTCGAGACGGTTCCATCCCCAGGGTGGCTTCCGCCGAACAGCAGGGCCACCTCGGCCGGGTCGACGTCCTTGACCGAGCCATCTCGCCAGGTGGGAGCGTTGTCCCGGTCGACGAGAAGCGCACGCACGCCCTCCACGAAGTCGGGCGAGCTCGCGAAGGCGCTGCCCAGCGTCAGGTCCTGTTCGAGCACCTGTGCCAGCGTCTCCATCCGGCCCGCCCTGCGGATCGCCTCCAGCGCGACGGCGACGGCAAGGGGCGAGCGGGTCTGGAGGATCTCGGCGCAACGCCGGGCGCCGGGCGCCGGGTGCGCCTGCAGGGCCGTCAGGATCGCCGCCGCATCGTTCCCGGCATAGCAGGAGTCGATCCAGTTCCGTTCTGGCTCAAGGCTGCCCACGCTCGAGGTGCTACCGACGCCGGCGTCCAACGACTCGCCAGCTGACAGCCGCTCGAGGATCCCCGGGATGTCCCGGCTCTCGACCACCGCGTCGGCCAGCCCGGCGGTGACGGCGTCTGCCCCGCCGACCGACAGCCCGGTCATGGCCAGATGCGTCCCGAGCTGACCTGGCGCCCGGGACAACAGGAAGAGCGAGCCCACGTCGGGGAAGTACCCGATTGCGGTCTCTGGCATGGCGACCCGCGAACGTTCGGTGACCAGCCGCAGACTGCCGTGCGCCGAGATACCGACCCCGCCGCCCATCACGATGCCGTCCATGAAGGCGACGAAGGGTTTGGGGTAGCCGGCGATGACCGCGTTCATGCGGTACTCCTGGGCCCAGAACTGGACGGCCCCCGCGGTGCCCGCCAGCAGGGCCGAGCGCAGCGCCCGGATGTCCCCTCCGGCACACAGGCCGCGCTCGCCGGCGCCCTGGATCGCCACCGCGGCCACCGTGTCGTCGTGCGCCCAGTCCTGCAGCTGAGCCAGGACCGAGGCCACCATCTGGCTGGTCAGGGCGTTGATGACCTTGGGCCGGTTCAGCATGATCCGCCCAAGGCGACCGTCCCGCGCATACAGCACGTCGCCGGTCATCCCCGGTCTGGCCCCGAACACCGCTTCGCTCACGCCGGGATCCTGCCAGAGCCCAGCGCGTCACAGACCCGGCGGCCCTTCACTCGCGTGACTCCAGTGCGAGCAGGTACTCCTTGGCGGCAAGCCCTCCGGCGTACCCCGTGAGGGCGCCGGAGGAGGCCACGACCCGGTGACAGGGCAGCAGCACGCACAGCGGGTTCGCGCCCAGTGCGGCGCCGATGGCGCGCGAGGCGGTGGGACGCTCGATCTCCCTCGCCAGTGCGCCGTATGTCGTCCGCTCGCCGTAGCCGACCGCCCCCGGCAGATGATGAAGAACGGTGCGCTGGAACGGTGTTGCCAGGACGAGGTCGGTCGGCAGGTCGAAGGCCTTGCGATCCCCGAGCAGGTAGGCGTCCAGCTCGCGGCGGGCCTCGTCGAGGGCACGTGGCTGGCGCAGCACCCGCGGTGAGACCTGTCGGGCAAGGCGGTGCAGCAACGCGTCCTCGGCGCCAGGAGCACCGACGAAGGCCGAGGCGACAAGCGCACCAGACTCGCCCAGGGCCAACAGCATTCGCCCAATGATCGTGTCCTCGACGACGTAGGAGACGTCAGAGAAGGGCAGGGCGGGAGGCATGATCGGGGGGTCGAATGCCGCCAGGCGCGCGGTCAGGTCGTGCTCGGACATCTCAGATCTCGTTTCTCGGTACGGCGACCCTCAGGGCGGCGAGTCCGTCACTGACCAGACGACGGCTCATGGTCGGCGTCGTGCCCAGTGCTCCGGCGATGCTGGCATGGTCGAGGTCGGCCACGTATTTCAGGATGACCGCGTGACGCTGGCGATCGGGCAGGTCGGCCACGTGGGACCACAGGCTCTCGTCCGGGAGGTCCCTCTCCGGCCCCTGGACAAGGGCCCGTCCCGAGCGCTCCCCGACGGCAGCTATGTCGTCCGCCGGCACCGCGCGTCGACCGCGGGTTCGATGGACGTCCATGGCGCAGCGGGACGTGATGGTCAGCAGCCAGCCCCGCAGGTTTGAGGTCGAGCGAAGCCGGGGATAGGCAGAGAGTGCCTGCGTCCAGGCCTGCTGGGCCACATCGTCGCCATCCACCGGCCCGGCCAGCGCATGGGCCAGTCGACCTACGTCGCGCCAGTGGGCGTCGACGAGGAGCTGAAAGGGAGGCAATGTCACAGAGGTTCAACGTTCGCGTGGGTGCCAGTGTGAGTG
>JBDTOA010000114.1:0-6512 GCA_039933475.1 Dermatophilaceae bacterium | reverse complement strand
GGGCTTGGCGCGATTCGCGTGCCGTGGCCTCAGGAAGTCTGGCTCCTCCGTTGGGCAAACTCCCTTGGTTTGCCCAACGGACAGCAACACAATCCCTAGGTTTACGCGACGAACAGCAGCACAATCCCTAGGTTTGGCCGACGAACAGCAGCACAATCCCTAGGTTTGCGGTCACAACCGCAGCACAATCCCTAGGTTTGGGGGATAAAGCTCAGCCGAGGCTGTTCTTGGTGAGGAACTCCTTGGCGACCACGGCAGGGTCCTTCTTGTCGACCACGACCTCCTTGACCAGCTCACCCAACGTCGCCGTGTCGAGCTTGGCCGAGACGGCATTGAGTGCATCCGCGATCGCGGTGTTGGACTTGGCCTTGGTGATGAGCGGCACGACGTTCTGCGCCGCGAACAGGCTCTTGGGGTCATCCAGGATGACGAAGCCGTTGTCCGCTATGGACGGGTCGGTGGTGAAGAGGTCGACAGCGTCGACCTGGCCGTTCTTGAGCGCCTGGACCGACAGCGGGCCGCCGGTGTCGAGCGCACGGAAGGACTTGAAGTCAAGGTTGTAGAGCTTCTTGAGCCCGGGCACGCCGGTCGGGCGCGTCTTCCACTCCGGCGGGCCGCCGAGGACGAGGTTCTTGGCGACCGGCTGCAGGTCCGCGATTGTCTTGAGCTTGTACTTGTCCGCGGTGGCCTTCGTGACCACGACGGCGTCCTTGTCCTCGGCCGCGGACTTGTCGAGGATGGTCAGGGTCGCGGGAACGGCAGCCTTCAGCTCGGCGTAGACCCCGTCGGCGTCGGTGGCCTTGGCGGCCTTGTTGAAGTACTGGTCGAGAACGCCGGTGTACTCCGGGATCAGGTCGATCGAGCCGTCCAGCAGAGCGGGGATGTAGACCTCGCGGCTGCCGATGTTCAGCTTTTTCTCGACCTTGACGCCCTTGGCGCTCAGGGCCCCTGCATAGATCTCGGCAAGCAGGGCATTCTCCGGGAAGTTGGCTGACCCTACGATGATGGTGCCGGCATTGGAGGAAGTCGTGGTTGCGCCCCCCGGGGCGAGAGGGTCACTGGAGCCGCAAGCCGCGACGGCGAGCATCGCTGCCGAAGCGGTGAACGCGAGGGCGATCCTGGTGCGATTCATCGGGCTTCTCTTTCTGTTGGGGTCTAGACGCTGTGTTGCAGGGCGGGTGCCGGGGACAGGGACGCAGTAGCCCCCGTACCAGAGTCGAACGGTGGAACCTTGCGATATCTTCCGGTCAGGCCAGGCGAGACGACCAGACGCTGGATCAGCGCCAGGGCCAGGTCTACGGTCAGGGCCAGAACCGCAACCAGGATTGCGCCCGAAGCTGTCTGCGGTGTGTCCCTGACGGCGAGGCCGTCGAGCACGAAGCGGCCAAGACCACCCAGACTCACGACTGCGGCGATCGTGGCGGTTGCGATGACCTGCAACATCGCGGAGCGGACCCCCGAGAAGATCAGCGGCAGGGCACACGGAAACTCGACGTGGCGAAGCACTTCGGTGCCGCGCATACCCATGCCCTTGGCCGCATCGCGAGCGGCCGGATCCACCCCTCCGATGCCGGCATAGGTCCCCGAGAGGATTGGCGGGATGGCCAGCACCACCAGAACCAGACCGGTGGGCGCCAGGTAGGCCAGGTCGCCCTGGAACTTGGGCCCCAGCCAGAGAACGGCCAGGAACAGAAGGCCCAGAGACGGGATCGCCCGGGCGGAACCCACGGCGTTGACAACAAGGAAGCGGCCGCGCCCCGTGTGCCCGATATACAGACCGAGCGGTATCGCGATCAGCGCGGCGATCAAGAGGGCCACGAGGCAGTACTCCATGTGCTCTGTGAGACGACGGAGGATGCCGTCATACCCCTGCCAGTGGGCGCCGTCCGTGAGCCAGGCCAGGATGTTGTTGATCATGCCGCCGCCCTGTCGGCGCGCTGCCAGGGCGTCACCAGGGCGGTGAGGGCGAGAATAGCCAGGTCGAAGAGGAGCGCCAACAGAACACAGGCGACCACCCCCACGATTATGGGGTCCACGAAGTCCCGGTTGAACCCGTCGGTGAACAGTGACCCAAGCTGTGAAACGCCAATGAGGGCAGCGACGCTGACGATGCTCACGTTGCTGACCGCTGCGACGCGCAGCCCGGCTGAGATGACAGGCACGGCGAGGGGTAGCTCGACCGACGTGAAACGACGAACTCGCTTGTAGCCCATGGCCGTTGCCGACTGGTTGACGTCATCGGGCACTGATCCCAGGCCGTCCGCGACGGTACGCACGAGCAGCGCGACGGTGTAGATGGTCATGGCGACAACAACGTTGTTCGGGTTGAGGATCTGGGTGCCGAGAAGCAGCGGCAGCATGATGAAGAGGGCCAATGAGGGGATCGTGTAGAGCAGCCCGGTGCCAATGATCAACGGTGGGTAGAGGATGCGGTACCGGCTCGCGAGCCAGCCGAGCGGCAGGGCGATGAGCAACCCCAGGATCAGGGGCACGCCAGCAAGGTAGACGTGCTGGCCGGTCAGGCTCAACACGGATGCGTAATGGTCCCCCAACCAGCTCATGCAGGCCCCTTCTCAACTGGCTGCAGGCTCGCCGTCTGGGGGCCATCCTCTGGTTGAACGCCACCCTCTTGAGGGCTGTCGGGCTCAAGAGCCGGTCTCGAGCGCTCCTCGATCTCGGCAAGGACCTCGTGAGCACGAACGGTGCCCAGGATCGCGCCCTCGTTGTCAACGATGACCCCGCGGCGGCTCGGCGACGAAAGGGCGGCATCAAGGGTGTTGCGCAAAGGACCACCCTCCTTGGCGACCGTGCCACCTCGATGGAGCATCTCGGGCTGGATCGGGACAGTGATCCGGCCGGGCTCGATCCAGCCCAGTGGCCGCCGATCGGTGTCGATGACCAGCACCCAGCCGTCCTTCGCGGCGGAGGCGGCCTCGGCAGGGGTTGCCCCGAGCGGCACCGTTTGCTCACGGGTAAGCGGGAACTGCGGCGACGGCTGGAAGCTCAAGGCACGGTAACCGCGGTCACGTCCCACGAAGTCAGCGACGAAATCGTCAACGGGATGAGCAAGAAGGTACGCCGGGTCGGCAAGCTGGGCGAGACGGCCACCGACCCGGAGTACGGCGACCTGGTCCCCGAGCTTGATGGCCTCCTCGATGTCGTGGGTAACGAAGACGATGGTCTTGCCCAGATCCTTTTGCAGACGCAGGAACTCATCCTGCAGCTGCTCACGCACGATGGGATCCACCGCGCTGAAAGGCTCGTCCATGAGCATGACTGGAGGATCCGCAGCGAGTGCCCGAGCGACGCCCACACGCTGCTGCTGGCCGCCCGAGAGCTGCGCGGGATATCTCTTCGCGAAGGCCGCCGGCAGGCCTACCATCTCGAGCAGCTCGAGGGCCCGCGCTTCCGCCTTGCGTTTGTCCCAACCGATCAGCCTCGGGACGGTGGCGATGTTGGCGGCGACAGTGCGGTGGGGAAAGAGCCCGGCGTGCTGGATGACATAGCCGATACCACGGCGCAGCTCGGCCTCATCCATCTGCGCCGGGTCCTGGTCGTCGATCCAGATCCGGCCGCCCGTGGGGTTGATCATCCGGTTGATCATTCGCAACGACGTCGTCTTGCCGCACCCCGAAGGTCCTACAAGAACGGTGATCTGCCCGGTCGGGGCCTCGAACGTCAGCTCATCCACGGCTACGGTGCCATCCGGATATTGTTTCGAGACCGCGTCAAACCGGATCATGCCTATGAACCTAACCGAGATGACCGACAGAATCAGTAGGAAATGGCAGACTTCGAGGCAGCCTCAAAAGGTCGTTATCCGGCCGTAACAATCGACGGAAGAACGCTGACCTTGCCCATGCTGAGCCAGATATGTTCTGGCGCAAAGGTCTTGGTGGATGAGTCAGCCCGGCTGCGGGCTATCGGCGCGCGGGATGTAGCTGCCCGGATCGCCGCTATCCGGCCGCTCTATGGACGAAACACAGGTGTCGGAGCGAACCGGGACCAACCAGCGGACGACCTGGCGCCAACCGACCATGGACTGGCCATCCTGCGCTCGCACGCGGCTGGCTGGGGGGATCTGCGCAGCCCCAGGAGCATCCGTTGCGGCTTGGCAATCCGGGCAAACCAGCTGCTTGCCGGTGGTTCTGGTGCCGACATCAACCTTGCTCTGGCCCTCAAAGACCTGGCGGATGGCCCTGATGGAGAACTCCCCCAGGTGCACCAGTTCGGCGCGCTGGGTACGAGCGATCTCACGGCGCTCGCCGAGGTTGGGATGACCCTGTTGGGCGAACGGCCAGGGGCAGACGGCGAACGACGACACAGCTATGAGGTGCGTTCCGTCGACACCTTGCCCCTGATGTCGAGCCATGCCTTCACGCTGGCCGACGCGGCGCTGGGTTGCCTTGACCTACAACATCTTTCGCGCGTAGCCATGACCATCTGTGCGCTGTCCTGGGTCGCTTTGAAGGCGAATCTCGAGGCGGTAGGGCCTGCGGTCCGAACGGTAACGCCATTCCCGGGGGCGATCGCGGTAGCCGACGAGATGACAGAACTACTGGCATTGCAAGGAATTGAGCCGATACACCTTCAGGACTTCTTTGGCCTGCGCACCTGGCCGCAGGTTCACGGTCCGCTTCTGGACCGCCTGGTAGATCTGCAGTCGGTCGTCGAGACCTCGGTCAACACCTCGTCAGAGAACCCAGTGTTCCTCACCGTGCCCGAGGAGTCGGCTGCCCACCACGGCGCATTCCACGCGACATACCTCGCCTTGGCCCTCGACGCGGGACTGCTCTCCCTGACCCGCTCCGCAAGGTCCGGCCAGTCTCGGATCGCGCACCTGCTCACGGACTCCAGTACCGGACTGCCCCGATTTCTTGCGGACACCCGGGATGGGTCATCGGGGCTGCTTATCGCCGAGTATGTGGCCGGGTCCGCGATGGCACTGATCCGCGACCAGGCCTCGGCCCCCGCCAGCGTGCAGACGATCAGCATCTCGGCGGGAGTCGAGGATGACGCAAGCTTCGCCAGTGTTGCGGCCTCCCGGTTCTCGCCTGTGGTGGCCGCGTATCGGCGCCTGCTTGCGGTGGAGCTGGTCTGTGCCGTTCGGGCGATCCGGTTGCAAGGTACGCGCATCCATGGGCGGCTCGCTGATGCGTTGGAGGCCTGCGATGGGCTCCCTAACAACATGGCCGACCGCGATGTCGAACCGGACTTCAGCGCTGCAGATGTGCTCCTGGATCACCCGGCACTGGCGCCAACAATGTCCGAACCATGAAGCTGGTGGCCAGGTCGTGCCACGGTTTGGCAGGAAACAGCATGGAATGTCGACCACCTGGGAACTTCACCAGCTCCACGTCGACCCCCTCAGCCGCAAGGTTCTCGGCGAGCGCGAAGGTCTGGCCGGGATCGGTGATGCGATCGGCGGTGCCGTGCGCCAGGAGCAGCCTCTGGTGACTCATCGGCGAGATGGGCTCACCCGGGGGTAGCCATGGCGCCAGCGCCGCCACACTGCTCACTCCGCCGGCTGGTCCTGCAAGGTGGTCTGCCACCCGCAAAGCGACGCGGCCCCCCATGGAGTGGCCGATAAGGCCTATAGGCAGGTCGGCGAAACGCTCCGCAATCTGGTCAAGGGCCCAGCGCGCATCCTGCAGCGGCGACTCCATCTCACCGTTCCAACCGCGCACCGCGTACCGAAGCGTTGCCAGCACGATTCGCCTCTGCCCGGCGCGAAGTGCGCTGCGACCAAAGGGAAACATGCGCAAAACTGAAGGATCGAGGGCGCGGACGGGGACGACGCTCTCGGCGGTACCGCCGTGCAGGAGGAGCACGACGGCCTCGGCGGACGGGCCATCACCAGCGATGCTCAGGCGGGGCAGGCGGGGCATACGGTCAGATTATTGGGCTTTCCTGTGAACTGGCTGGATCCGAGTAGACGTCCGTGTGGTGGAAGTTCTGGAAGGACCGGCTCGCCGTGGGTCCGCGCTGACCCTGGTAGCGCGAACCGTACTTGGCACTTCCGTACGGGTTCTCGGCCGGGCTGGACAGTCTGAAGAAGCAGAGCTGACCTACCTTCATGCCAGGCCAGAGCTTGATGGGCAGGGTGGCAACGTTGGACAGCTCGAGTGTCACATGGCCGCTGAACCCGGGGTCGACGAATCCGGCAGTCGAATGCGTCACCAGGCCGAGCCGGCCCAGGGAGGACTTCCCTTCGAGCCGCGCGGCAAGGTCGTCGGGCAGCGTTACGACCTCGAAGCTCGAGCCCAGCACGAACTCGCCCGGGTGCAGGATGAACGGCTCGTCCTCCTCCACCTCGATCAGTCGGGTGAGATCGGGTTGGTCCTCGGCCGGGTCGATGAACGGATACTTGTGGTTGTCGAACAGCCGGAAGAACTTGTCCAGACGAACGTCGATGCTCGACGGCTGCACCATCGCCTCGTCATACGGCTCGAGGCGCACCCGCCCGCCATCGATCTCGGCCCTGATGTCACGGTCAGATAGCAGCACGCCGA
>JBDTOA010000113.1:0-6528 GCA_039933475.1 Dermatophilaceae bacterium | reverse complement strand
TAGGTGCCGTTCAGCGAGCCCACATCCCGGACGAGGAAGTCGTCGGCCTCGCGACGGAACTTTGCGTGGGTGCGCGAGACGGTGACGTCGTCAAGGAAGATGTCGCTGTCCGGGTGTCGACCCGTGCTGACCTCGTCTGCGTCGAGCAAGAACCGGGCCCCGGTGTTCGGCCCACGGAGGACGACGAGCAGCGCCGTGCCTGGGACCAGTGCGTCAACCGTGGCCTGGTCCTGGGCCGAGAGGCTGGGCTCGGCATCGGTCAGCGGCTCCGCAGGGGCTCCGATCCCCGGCAGTCGCATCGTGGTGGGATCCCCCACCCGACCAGGGACCTGCTCGCGCTCGTTGTCCGTCATGACCTGCGCACCTTCTTCCGAGTTGCCTGCAACTGGTTGCGACTGTGTGGCGAACCGAGGAGGGACACCAACCCTAGAGCAGCAGTGCGCGATACGCCTCGAGGTCCAGCAGAGTGCTCTCGCTGCCAACCTCGGTGAGCTTTACGTCATACATCCAGCCCTGGCCGTAGGGGTCGCTGTTGACCAGCTCCGGGGCTGAGTCCAGAGCCGCGTTCACAGCCACTACCTCACCGGACAGAGGTGCATAGAGGTCGCTGACCGACTTGGTCGACTCGACCTCGCCACAGGTGTCGCCCGCGGTGACGGAGTCCCCAACAGCCGGCAGGCTGACGAACACGACGTCCCCCAGCGCGTCTTGGGCGAAGGCGGTGATACCGATGCGGACGACGCCATCGGACCCGGGCCGCACCCACTCGTGCTCTGGCGTGTAACGCAGGTCCTGCGGGTACTCCAACTCGCTCATGCCGCTCCTTGGCTAGAAAAAGAAACAGTGTTCAGAACAACGCAACTACGGCGTCGCAGCGGGAACCGGCGACGGTACAGGCCGAGCGTAACGAGGCTCGCGCAACGGGTGCAACGCGCCCACCGTGACGTCGCTCTGCTGGGTCACGGTGATGGTTGCGCCCAGCTGCCGGACGTTCTCCGAAAGACCCCCGGGGATCTCCATGGCCGATGACATCGTCTGGGGGTCGCCGATGGCGAGGATGGAGTAGGGCGAGCTGATCTTGGTTCCGTCGATCTCGATCCCGGATCCGCTTCGCCCGAACGATGAGCTGGCCACCACCCGCACGTCGCCCACCTGGATCGCCTCCGCTCCGGCGTCCCGAAGCTCCTCGATGGCATCCAGCAGCAGTGGTGGCGTCATCTTGGTCAAAGGGTCACCGATCGTCATGTGTATTCCGGGTCCGTGCGCCCCAGCCGTGCCCGCCAGGACCCCGAGGGCATCGAGACGCTGCTGAGCTGCCTTCAGTGCTGCCGCGTCACCTGTGCTGCCGTTGACGAGCTCGTCGCGGGTGGCCTGGAGCTCGCGGGCGTTCTGGTCAAGGCGGGCCGACAGCAAGGTGGCGTTGTCCAGGATCGTGACGAGCTCGCTCTGCCGCAGCGACTCAAGGCCGACCACCTGGTTCTGATGGACCTGTGTGGCCACAGCGAACCCGAGCAGGATGGCCAGAAGCGCGGCGAACCCGTTGGCCTTCGTGGCCCGAGGCCGCGCCATCAGCATCAGGCGCTGCCAGGTCGACTGGTCGCCCGGTGGCGGCACCTCCCTCGGCGGGGTGGAGTGGCTCATGCGCTGAACAGGTGTCGGCGGATGGAGGCAACGTTCGAGAAGATCCTGATACCGAGAACCACAACGACCCCTGTGGAGAGCTGAGACCCGACACCGAGCTGGTCACCGAGGAAGACGATGAAGGCGGCCACGACCACGTTCGACAGGAATGAGACCACGAAGACCTTGTCGTTGAAGATGCCGTCCAGGACCGCGCGAACACCTCCGAAGACCGCATCGAGGGCGGCGATGACGGCGATGGGGAGATAGGGCTGCAGCGCCAGTGGCACGGCCGGGTGCAGGAAGAGGCCGACGGCCAACCCGACGAGCAGTCCAAATGCGGGTATCACGGTGAGGTCTCCGTCGTTTGTGGGGAAGTGCTTGGAGAAGTGCGGCCCAAGGTTGTCGGCGACACCTGTTGGGTAACGGACGAATGCAGCGGCTGCGCCTCCTGGAGGGACAACGCGGGCGCCCCCGGGACCACGACGGTGTCATGCGCCTTGAGGTCGCCACGGATCCCGTAGTTGACCTTGAGCCACTGCAGATAGCTTCCGCCGTCGTTGTCAGCGAACTCGACGCTCAGGCTGCCCGGGTCACCGATCGCGGTGATTGTGTAGGGCCGAACCAGCGGCCGGTAGTCCACGAGGATTGCTGCGCCGGCAAAGCGAATTGCGGAACGTGCCGTGAGCCGGTGACCGTTCACCGAGACTGCCTCTGCCCCGGCCTGCCAGAGCCCGTTGACGAGGATCTGCAGATCTCTGGCGATCACCTTCCCCTTGTCCGGGGCAGAGTCAGAGCCCGGGTTGGCGTTCTGGTCCTTGGAGATGACCTGGATCGGTGCGTCATCGACGGTGAGCACGAGTCCGGGGCCAGTGACGGCCACGGTCCCGGTTACCAGCTCGAGCTGCGAGAGATCTGCGGCGAGCTGGCTCTGGCTCTGTTGGTTCAGGGCTGCGGCCTGCATGGAGTCGATCTCCCGGCGCAGACCGGCGATGACACGGCTCTTTGCGTCAGCCTGGGCACGACCGGCCTCGATCCGCCCGACCAGTGCGCTCTTGATCTCGCCAGCGCTGGTGGTGGGGGCGCGCAGGGAGAGGGCAGCTGCCGCGAGGAGAGCGCCGATGAGAACGGCGAAGATGACCAGCATCGGTCCGCGATGACTGGTCGCTGGCGGGAGCCCGGCCTGTTGCCTGCTCTCTGCCGCCGCGGCATAGCCGGGGTCCAGGGGGCGCTGCATCATCTCGGTGATCAGTGTCATCGACGAGTCAGGTCGATCCGTGCCCTGGTGGCTCACCTGCCGGCCGCCTTGGCCGTGCGCACCACATCCCGGGTCTGGATGGCGTACATGACCCCCGCAACCCAGTAGAGCGCAGTGCCCCACCACGCGAAGGCCCAGCCGATCGGCAGAGCGGCCGCGGCGAACGCGCTGTCGCCCTGCCCAAGAAGGATCAGGGGGAACGCGTAGAGGAGGTCGAACGTGGCCGCCTTCCCTACGAAGTGAACCGGCAGCGCACGGTAGCCGTGGTGACGTACGACCATCAGCAGTGCCGTCCCGAACACCTCGCGGCTGACCAGGATGGCCACCAGCCACCAGGGGATGATCTCTCGCCAGGCGAGGCCAAAGAGCGTGGACAGGATGTACAGCCTGTCGGCCACGGGGTCGAGCACCTGGCCGAACCGGGTCACGAGGTTGTACTTGCGGGCGATCTTGCCGTCGAAGTAGTCGCTGATGCCCGAAAGCGTCAGGACCACCACGGCCCAGCCGTCGTGGTGGGTCAGGATCAGCCAAAGGAAGATGGGTACGACGACCAGCCGCAGCATCGACAGCACGTTGGGTGAGGTCCAGATGCGGTCACTGACAGGCGGGCTCCCCTGAGCACTCCTGTCCACCTGTTCCCTCACGCCTGTGAGCCTAAGGGTTCCGCGCTGTGAAGCCGCCCAGGGACACCTCTATGCGGCCCTTCTTCGGCTCGAACGGTCTGGGCGGACAGCAGGGACGGGTGCCCTGCCCCTCGATCAGCGCAGGACGTGATCGACTCGGCCGGGTTCGCCATCTTCGGTGGGCAGTCCACGCTCGAAGACCTCGAAGCGGCCCTTGCCTCGGTTCTTGGCCAGGTACATGGCGGCGTCCGCGTCGTGGAGCACCTCGTCAGAGGCGGCGGTCTCGGCGCGGGCGGCAGGGGACGCTTTGGCGTAGGCGATCCCGATGCTGGCCGTGACGAGGTGTTCGACCCCCTTGACCTCGATGGGCTGGCTGAGGGCGCCGAGGACGCGCTCGGCAACCCTCTGGGCCTGCTCGCGGATGCCCTCGCCCCCCGGGATGTCGTCCTCGGGCTGGCCAGATGGTGAGGTGCGCTTCCAGGGCTCGAGCACGACCACAAACTCGTCGCCACCAACGCGCGCGACGGTGTCATCGGGGCGC
This sequence comes from Dermatophilaceae bacterium, assembly GCA_039933475.1. Taxonomy (GTDB): domain Bacteria; phylum Actinomycetota; class Actinomycetes; order Actinomycetales; family Dermatophilaceae; genus UBA4719. The sequence goes on along the minus strand of JBDTOA010000113.1, from coordinate 2,486 downwards.
ATCAGCGCCTGTAGCCTCCGGGCCGTCTCGACCAGCACCTCGTCGCCGGCCGCATGACCGGCCGTGTCGTTGACGCGTTTGAAGCCATCCAGGTCGCAGTAGAGGACTGCGACCTCACGCCCGTCGAGCCCCGACCGTGCGATGGCCTTGTCGAGCCGCTCCACCAGCAGCGCACGGTTCGGCAGACCAGTGAGGCTGTCGTGCAGACCCACATGCCTGAGCTTGTCCTCCGCCGCCACAACATCGGTGACGTCGCGGGTCACCCCGAGAACCTCGACGACCTTCCCGGAGGCATCCCGCCGGAAGGGCGTGACGCGACGACTCAGCCAACGCCACTCCCCAGCAACGGACCTGGCCCGATAAAGCAGCTGAAGCACCTGGCCGGCAACCAGGTCTGCGGCGCTCACGTTGGCGCCCTCCAGACGCTGCCTGTCCTCAGGGTGGACGAGCTTGGTGATGTCGGGTCCCAGCTCCTGGAGCTCCTCGGCGGTAATGCCCAGGATCTTCTTGCCCGGCGACCCGTACAGCACCCTGCCGGTCGCAAGCTCGGTGACAAAGGTGTAGTCCGGGGTGGCTGCCAGAACCGCTTCCAGAAAGTCGTTCGCCTCTTGTGCCCTGTGCTGTGCCTCAGTCAGGTCCGTGATGTCCATATGGGTGCCTCGGGCATGCAGCGGCTCACCTCCAGCGTCGAGCTCGACCTCAACGCTGGAGCGGATGAGTCGCCCTGCGCTGTCGCCGGCGCGATGGATCCGGTACTGCCAGACGTGGCTGCCGCCGAGGTCGGAAGCACTGGCCCAGGACTGCCGGGCATGACCGCGGTCTTCCTCATGGACGAGGTTCTCGATGACCAGCGGGTCGAGGCTGCCCGGCCCCACCCCCCAAAGTGCGCAGAGCTGATCGGAGTACGTCCACGTCCCGGTGGCGAAGTCATGCTCGAAGCTGCCCAGCTGACCGAGGCGTTGGGCCTCCTCGAGGTTGCTGTGCTCCAGGGCGAGGGCACGCGTGACGGTGCGCTCCTTGGTCACATCAGTGACCGAGACCACTGCTCCGAGCACCTCGGCGGCCGGGCCGATGATCTGGTCGCCCCGTACGACGACCTCACGGTAGGGCCCACCTGGAGGACCCAGCAGGAGCTCTCCGGCCGCATCTTCCCCCCGGAGTGCCCGCGCCAGGGGATAGTGCTCAGCGGTAAGTGGCCGGCCGTCGAGCTCGAGCAGGTCGAACTTCGGTGCAGCCCCATCGGGCATCGAACCCTGGAGGGCATGTCCGGGGTCTGACATCTCGCGTTCGGCACGGTTCCGGGTCAAGGAGTTGCCCTGGGCGTCGCAGGACACGATGCCAACACCAACAGTTTCCAGGAGCGCGTCCACGAAGCTTTGCCGCTGGGCGAGCTCCTGGGTGCGCTCAATGACCGTTGCCTCGAGCATCTCGTTGGTCTGGGCGAGGGACTTGGCCGCAGCGAAGCGCTGCTTCTCGAGGTCGCGCATGCTGAGCGTGGCCCACCAGGTGATGCCGCCGCCAAGGATGGTCATGCTCATGACCAGGACGGACACCCCGAATCTCGAGTCGATCCAGCCCTGGTCCTGGGCCCACAGTGCAAGCCAACCCAGGACCGAGGGCCCAAGAACCAAGAAGGGGACCATCGGGCGGACGAGTCGTCCGGCGCTGCCCTGGTCACGGAACAAGCCCGCGAGCCCGCCCGACGGGTCGAGGAGCAGGACGGACAAGGCGAGCAAACCCACCGACAGTGCGGTGTGGATAGCCATGCTCGTGTAGCCACCAACGGTGTACAGCGACGAAACCCGGTAGGCGTAGCCCAAGATCGCGATCTGGCCCAGGCCGAACGCACCAATTGCCAGTCCACGCACCAATGTTGTCTGCGCGTATCTCCGTGCCATCACGGCGGACCCAAGCAGCAGCAGGGCCACTGCCGTCGCCGGCGCCATCCGCGGAGAGCTGCCACGGAGGTCGATGCCTGGCAAAAGCTGGTCGACACCGAGCGACCGGCCGAGCAGGTACTCAAGCAGTGTTGCGCCGCCGACAAGGGCCGACAAGGCTCCCAGGGGGACAGTCCAACGACCAGGGGTGCTCATGAGGGCAGCTGCGATCGCGATGAGTCCAAGGGCCGCGTTCGGTTTCATCGACACGTAGCCCGGCAGAACCGTCGTGAAGACGGTGACCCCGGAATACCAGCCGACGAGGACAAGGGCGCCGATGACCCCTACGATCAGCGCCGCTGCCCGTCCCTCCCTTTGCACGGGTCCCCCTCGAGACAGACATCCGGCCTGGTCATGCCTGCTGAGACAGGCGCCGGTTAGGACCCTAGCCCTCAACCCGTTGCGAAAGCACTCGCCACCCTGGGAACGCCAGCAGGTATCCAGACAGGCAAGAGGCCGCTTCCGATCTCTCGGAAACGGCCTCAGACCTTCTCGTCCCAGTCGGGATGACAGGATTTGAACCTGCGACCCCTTGACCCCCAGTCAAGT
>JBDTOA010000112.1:0-6652 GCA_039933475.1 Dermatophilaceae bacterium | reverse complement strand
CCAGCGCGATGGCGCCGTCCATGGTGTAGAAGTCGAAGATGCTCTTGCGCCACTCAGGCCCAAGCATGCCCGGGGTCTGGTCGGGCCGGGGGGTGGTACCGGAGGCGATGATCAGGTAGTCGTAGGCCAAAGTCTTGCCATCGACCAGGGAGACCTCGTTCGCAGCCGCGTCGACCTTGTCGACCTCGCCCATCACGAAGTCAACGCCCTTGATCAGCGAGGCGCGTCGTGGGCGGGTGATCTGGTCGGGCGTGTAGGTGCCGAACGGGATGAACAGAAACCCGGGCTGGTAGGTGTGGACGTCATAAGGGTCGACGACCGTGATGCTCCACTCACCTGCATCGAGCTGGCGCCGAAGCCTGTTGACGATCATGGTGCCAGCTGTTCCGGCACCCAGGACGAGCAGCTTCTTCACGGCAGATTCCTCACTTGTGGCGTTGGTGTTCCTGATACATCCATCACGCTAGAAAGGGGAGGAGTCACCGGACAGGGCCGAAGGTCCCTATTACCCTTGGGGGTATATCACAAGAGGGCAGCAGGACGTTGCGCGGCTGCCCGGTTATGACCTACCACGGGAAGGATAGCCTGAGACGTCATGTTTGCGGCGGGTTCGTCCCCCTGGAGACCGCAGGCGTGCGCGTTCGAGGTACGTCAGACGACCTGGGTCAGGCTTGGCCGTTCAACGACGACCAGCCGTGGTACGGGTGCTGGTCACGTGCTCATTCCCGTGCTCAGGTCCCGTTTCTCTGGACTGCGACCAGGGCGGCTCGCTGGGCCTGCCAGGTCTCCAGATCCACCTCGCCCCTTGCCAGCCGGCGATCCAGGATCTCCAGCGGCGACTCGCCGGGACCGTAGCTGGTGCTGCCGCCACCCCCCGGCACCAGACGTACGACCAGCCACACGATGAGTCCGATCAGGATGAGCCAGAACACCCCCATGACCAGAAATCCGATCGGGCGAGCTCCGCCGTCAGACCACATCATCGTGAGCTTCCTCCTTTACCTGCCCGGCTGCCGGGATGCCGGGATGCCTCCAGTGTTGACCTGTGGGGGCTGGTTGTGGCCGGAAACCACAAAATGGACGACAGAGAAACCTGGGGGACCTCGTCAACCAGCCGGCATGACCAGCCCGCCGCCCGCTCGGGTAGCCCTCCCCAGACTCGATCTCAGCCGAGCGCGGGCGAGATCGTGCCCGAGACCTCGCCCAGACCGATGCGGCCACCGTCGGCCCCCGGAGCCCAACCCGAGATCGTCACGGTGTCGCCGTCCTGCAGGAAGTCGCGCGTCGAACCGTCGTCAAGGGTCAGCGGCTCCTGACCGTTCCAGGCAAGCTCCATCAGGCTCCCGCGGGTGTTCTTCTCCGTGCCACTGATGGTGCCGGAGGCAAAGAGGTCGCCATCGCGAAGGCTCGCCCCGTTGACGGTCAGGTGGGCCAGCATCTGGGCCGGCGACCAGTACATCCCGGCGTAGGTGGGGCTGGACACGAGCGTCTCGTTGATCCGCACCTCGAGGTGGATGTCGAGGCCGAAAAGTGGGCTCAGGCCGGACCTGAGGTAGGGGAGTGGCTCCGGGTCCTGACGTGGCAGCGGCACCTTCGCTGCGACCAGGGCGTCCATCGGGACGACCCAGGCCCCCAGGCTCGATCCGAAGGACTTGCCCAGGAAGGGCCCGAGCGGGACGTACTCCCAGGCCTGGATGTCACGGGCGCTCCAGTCGTTGAAAAGTGCGACCCCGAAGATGTGCTCTGCTGCGTCGTCGGTGCCGACCCGTTGCCCGAGCGGGGTGGCGCCCCCGACGATGAACGCGAGCTCCGCCTCTATGTCGAGCTTGGTGCTGGGGCCAAAGAGGGGAACAGCATCGCTCTGCGACTTGCGCTGACCCATTGGCCGGATGATGTCGGTGCCGCTTACTACGACGGTGCCTGAACGACCGTGATAGCCGATGGGCAGGTGCTTCCAGTTCGGCGTGAGGGGATCGCTGTCCGGCCGGAAGATCTTGCCGATGTTGGTGGCGTGGTTCTCGCTGGCGTAGAAGTCGACGTAGTCGGCCACCTCGACGGGCAGGTGCAGGGTCACCTCGGCCAGCGGGATCAGATAGGGCTCGATGCCGTCCCGGTGCGCCGGGTTGGACAGAACCTCCGTGAGCCAGGCACGGGCCGCGCTCCACGCCGGCTGCCCCAACGACAGGAAGTGGTTCAAGCTGGGTTGTGCCCAGCAGATGCCCGACTCCATGCCGACGAACTCGGCGGCCGCTGAGGCATCGAGAACGAAGTCGCCGATCCGCACGCCGACCCGCCGCAGATCGGGGTCGGTGGTCGAGAAGACGCCGTACGGCAACGTGGCCAGGCCGAAAGGATGGTCGGCCGGCAGGTCGAGCCAGCTTGCCGTCATACGGTCGTCTCCTCGATCAGCCCGAGCGCAGCAAGATCGCTGACGGGGTCTTCGACCCCACAACAGCCGTACGAGGTGAAGAACGCGCGTATGACGCTCACGTCGGCCTCGCTCATCCGGGTCATGATGTCAAGCAGTGGCACCGGATCACGTTGGGAGAGAAGTGAGCTCATTTCGGGAGTCTCGCCTCCGTGGGCCAGCGCCCAGCGCGTGGCGGCGATGACGTTGAGGACTCCGAACTGCTCCTCGCCGTCGTCGGAAGTATGGCTGACCGCGTGGTGAAGACCTCCGGTCAGCTTGAAAGCGAGGTCGTGGTCGATGCACGCCCGGATGAACGTCGCCAGCTCGATCGGGGTCGGGACCGGAGTCTCGGGTGTTGAACCGGTGCGGAACTTGGCCCGGATCCGGTGGCGGTCGTCAGCGCTCTCCTGGATATCGGACAAGGCGCGTTCCTGCTCGCTGCCGCGCGGCACCTCGATGGCGAGCGCCACTCCCCAGCGCAGGGCTCGGTGCCAGTCGGCCGACCAACCCATCTCGACGCCCGTTGGGTTCACGCTCGGTTCCAGATCCAGCCGCGAGAGCGCGTCGTCGAGGTGCGTCGGCTCGGTGCCTGGCCGACCTACCAACGCCACGTCCAGCTGCTGGGGATGCCAGAGGCCGACCAGCTCGTCGATCGCAGAGGGCGGCAGGAGTAGCGGTCCAACCAGATCCGACCACGAGGTCGATCGCCGGGCCAGGTGGCTCGCCACCGCCTGGTCGACGGGTGCCAGCCCGGGCGGAAATACCGCGGCATCGTCGAACAACCCTAGGAACAGTGCGCGTTCAGCGGGCCGCTCGGCTCTCTGACCGGCGGGGCGATCGGGCCTTGGCATGCCAGAAAGGCTACCAAGTGATGGAGGCAGGGCTTCGGTTTCTTCGACGTGGAGGCGGTTAGGGCAGGCGGGGGAGAAGATAGATCAGGACTTGACCGATCGACACCCCTGCGAGGACGGCCATGGCGCACTACCAGCGGATCGGCAACGTGCCCGACAAGCGGCACACGCAGCACCGCAGGCCGGATGGCGGGCTGTATTTCGAGGAGCTGATGGGGGCGGAGGGCTTCTCCTCTGACTCCTCATTGCTCTACCACCGGCACCTTCCGTCCGCCATCAGCGGGGCGAGGTCATGGGAGCTCGGGGACTCGCTCGCTACGACGCCCAACCACCCCCTGCTGCCCCGTCACCTCAAGCTGCACGATCTCTTCCCCGAAGACTCCTGGCGGGGGGTTGACGCAGTGACGGGCCGGCGGCTGGTTCTCGGCAACGGCGACGTCCGGATCTCCTATGTCGTGGCCGATACACCAAGCCCGTTCTATCGCAACGGAATTGGTGACGAGTGCGTGTTCGTCGAGAGCGGTGACGCTCGGGTCGAGACTGTTTTCGGTGCGTTTGAGGTGGCCAGCGGCGACTATCTGGTCGTTCCTCGTGCGACGACCCACCGTTGGATACCCACCGGCGAGCAGCCGTTGCGCGCCTACTGCATCGAGGCGAACTCACACATTGCCCCGCCGCGGCAGTATCTGAGCAGGTACGGCCAACTGCTCGAACACGCGCCGTACTGCGAGCGCGACCTGAGGCTGCCGCTGTGGCCCTTGGCGGCCGATGGATCCAGTGCACCCACCGACGTCTACATCAAGCACAGGGGCGCAGGGCCGAGCGGGATCGCCGGGACGATCTACACCTACCCGAACGGCCCGCTGGATGTCGTCGGGTGGGACGGATGCCTCTACCCATACGCCTTCAACGTCAGCGACTTCGAGCCCATCACCGGTCGTGTGCACCAGCCGCCACCGGTTCACCAGGTGTTCGAGGGCGCCAACTTCGTCATCTGCAACTTCGTGCCGCGCAAGGTCGACTATCACCCCCTGTCGATCCCCGTCCCCTACTACCACTCCAACGTGGACAGCGACGAGATCATGTTCTACGTCGCCGGGGACTACGAGGCGCGCAAGGGGTCGGGCATCGGCAAGGGCTCGGTATCCGTGCACCCGGGCGGTCACGCCCACGGCCCGCAACCTGGAGCCTATGAGGGCTCCATCGGTGTCGAGTACTTCGACGAGCTCGCCGTCATGGTTGATACGTTCCGGCCCCTGGAGATCGGTGAGGCCGGCCGTGCTGTGGATGACGGGAAGTATGCGTGGTCGTGGGTCGGCGGCAAGGGCGAGACGACACCGGACGGGGCCGGCTGACCTCGACCTACCCGACGACGGGTTCCCCTTCGAGCTCGATCTCGGCGGCGCGCAGGGCAACGAGAGCGGCGTCCGTGGTCAGGCGCGCGACGCCAGCCGTCAGGTCAAGCAGCACCCTTGTCTCGAAGCCCTCGTCGGCGGCGTCCAGCGCGGTGGCCCTGACGCAGTGGTCAGTGGCGATCCCGACGATGTCCACCTGCTCAACTGCCCTGTCCCGCAGCCACTCGGCGAGTGCGACACGCGAGTCACCCTCAGTGGTGAAGCCCTCGAAGCCGCTGTATGCCGCCTCGTGTCGTCCCTTGCGGAAGATCGCCCGGACGTGCTCGAAGGCGGGCTCGGCGGCCGGGTGGAACAGGGCTCCATCCGTGCCGATCCGGCAGTGCGCGGGCCAGCTGTCGACGTAGTCGGGGTGTTCGGCAAAGTGCGCGCCGGGATCGTCATGCCAGTCCGCGGTCGCGACGATCGCGCCGTACTCCTCGGCGTGCTCGCGAACGTACTCGCTGATCCGCCGTGCCACCTCGGTGCCGCCGGCAACTGCCAGGGACCCGCCCTCGCAGAAGTCGTTCTGCAGGTCGACCAGGATCAGCGCTCGGGTGAGGTTGGCAGACATAGGCCAACGCTAGCGGAGGGCGGATCAGTCGTGCTCGCTCTCGTAGATGGTGGGGATGGCCGGCTCGCCCCGCGAGAGCTGGAGGGCTCTGGGCGGCAGCTCCGCCAGTGCCTGCCGGTAATGGGCCCGGGTCGCAGTCAGCGTGGGGCGGGGAAGAGTTTCGCCTGCCCGCATCAGCGGCACTAGCAGCTCTCTGTCGTTCCCGTCGTTGTCAGGGATCTCGCCGATCCCGATGACCTCGGCCTCGGCCATCCCGACAGCGTTGATCCGCCTCATTGCCCACTTTCGGCCGCCCACCGAAAGCTTGCCCTTGCTCCTCTTGGCCACTGCGACCAGATTTCCCTCCGAGTCCTCGCGGGCCACGAGCTTGTAGACCAGACCCACTGTGGGCGCCCCCGATCCGGTCACCAGGGCTGTCCCGACTCCGTAGCCGTCCACGGGGGCAGCCGCCAGTGCCGCGATCGAGTGCTCGTCGAGATCGGAGGTCACGATTATCCGGGTGTCCTTTGCTCCCAGCCCGTCCAGCTGAGCCCGGACCTGTCGCGCCTGGAGGAGCAGATCGCCCGAGTCCAGCCGCACCGCGCCCAGCCCGGGCCCGGCGACCTCGACCGCGAGGTTGACGGCCGCCGTGACGTCGTAGGTGTCGACAAGCAGCGTGGTACCTGTGCCCAGGCTCGCGACCTGGGCCTCGAAGGCCGTGCGCTCATCGTCGTGCAGCAGGGTGAACGAGTGGGCGCTGGTGCCGGCCGTCGGGACCCCATGGGTGCGTCCGGCCTCGAGGTTGCTCGACGTCGCAAACCCAACGATGTAAGCAGCGCGCGCCGCTGCAACTGCGGCCCACTCGTGGGTCCGGCGGGAGCCCATCTCGATGCACGGACGACCACCTGCGGCGTTGGTCATGCGGGACGCCGCCGAAGCAACCGCGGAGTCGTAGTTCAGGATCGAGAGGAGAACGGTCTCGAGGACCACAGCCTCCGCGAAGGTGCCCTCCACCACCAGCAGCGGCGACCCGGGGAAGAAACAGTCGCCCTCGGCATACCCCCAGATGTCCCCGGTGAAGCGGTACTCCGACAGGAAAGCCAGGGTCGCCGAGTCCACGACGTCCTGGTCGCGAAGCCGCTCGATCTCGGCGGCGCCGAACCTGAAGTCGCGGACCGCGTCGAGAAGGCGTCCGGTGCCTGCGACCACGCCGTAGCGGCGGCCTTCGGGGAGCCGCCGGGGGAAGACCTCGAACACGCACCGTCGCCCGGCTGCGCCGCTGTGCATCGCAGCCTGAAGCATCGTGAGCTCGTAGTGGTCAGTGAGCAGCGCAGTACTTGTCACGGTGGGCAGCCTATTCTGGTGCCGTGTCCATCGCCCCCGCCGAGCTCGCCCGCCCCGAGATCTTCGAGGACACCGCACTTGATCGGCCGTGGATAACGTTGGT
>JBDTOA010000111.1:0-6726 GCA_039933475.1 Dermatophilaceae bacterium | reverse complement strand
CAGGAAGGCTCCGGCTTCCCTCAGGGTGTTCCCGCCAACCGGCTGCCTCGCGGTCGGGTCCCACTCGCTGCTGCGGCTAGAATGGTCAGCAATCCATTGAAGACCTCCTACGGGCAGCAGCACAGACCTGCGCGCACCACCTGCGCAGGCCGGCGGTCCGTCATACGAAAGTGACTCTCGCGTGGCTTCGACCAATGACCTCAAGAACGGCATGGTCCTCAACATCGGCAACCAGCTCTGGTCCGTCGTCGAGTTCCAGCACGTCAAGCCCGGTAAGGGTCCTGCCTTCGTGCGGACCAAGCTCAAGGCGGTGCTGTCCGGCAAGGTCGTCGACAAGACCTTCAACGCCGGGACCAAGGTCGACACGGCCAACGTCGACAAGCGCACGATGCAGTACCTGTACAAGGACGGCGACGACTTCGTCTTCATGGACGGCGACACCTTTGACCAGATCAACATCTCCGCGGCTGTTGTCGGCGATGCTGCGAACTACATGCTGGAGAACCAGGAGGCGACCGTCGCGACGCACGACGACGCGCCGCTGTACATCGAGCTGCCCGCGTCCGTGACTCTCGAGATCACCTACACCGAGCCGGGCATGCAGGGGGACCGCTCCACCGGCGGGACCAAGCCCGCGACCCTCGAGACCGGCGCCGAGATCGCGGTTCCGCTGTTCATCGAGCAGGGGACCAAGGTCAAGGTCGACACCCGCGACGGCTCCTACCTCGGCCGGGTCAACTGAGGTGTCTGCTCGCTCCAAAGCGCGAAAGCGCGCGCTAGACATCTTGTTCGAGGCTGAGCAGCGCGGCATCAATGCCGACACGCTGCTCGCGCAACGGATCGAGAAGCCGGTAACCGAGCACGCACTGAACGAGTACAGCATCGAGATCGTCCGCGGGGTGATCGCCAACTGGGTTCCGATCAACGAGCTGCTGGCGTCCTACAGCCAGGGCTGGACGATCGAGCGGATGCCGGCTGTCGACCGGGCCATCCTGCGGATCGGCGCCTGGGAGGTCGTCTACAGCGATGCGGTTCCCGACGGGGTTGCGATCTCCGAGGCGGTTGCGTTGGCGACCTCGCTGTCGACTGACGACTCGCCGACCTTCGTCAACGGGCTGCTCGCCAGGCTCGCTGAGGTCAAGCCCACCCTGGTCTGAGGGCCCCGGTCAGGCTCGTGACTCTTCTCGTCGCGCCCCGGTCAGCGGAAGGGCGCGGAGCAGGGTAAGGTCGGCGGCGATCACAATCCTTTAACGACCCGTCCGGTGAGGCGGGGAAGGAGGTTCGGCGCCGTGACGCGTCCAGAAACTGTTACACCGTCCGATAGCACTCTTGGTGTTCCGCCCCCCGAGTCCGTGCGGGTCGTGATGAGCTCAGGTGACGTCTCCCGAGCCCTGCGACGTGTTGCGCACGAGATCCTGGAGCGCAACAGAGGGGCCGAGAACCTTGTCCTCCTCGGTATCCCGACCCGTGGGGTCGCCCTCGCGCGGCGCCTCGTCAAGGTGATGGCCGAGGTCGAAGGCCGTGAGGTGCCGTGCGGCGCCATCGACATCACCATGCATCGCGACGACCTGCGACGGCAGCCGATCCGCGCGATCGAACATACCGACATCCCCGCGCCGGGGATCAACGACCAGACCGTCGTGCTCGTGGACGACGTCCTCTTCTCGGGGCGCACGGTCCGCGCTGCGCTGGACGCCCTCTCCGAGCTCGGCCGGCCTCAGGCCGTCCGGCTTGCGGTGCTCGTCGACCGCGGACACCGGGACCTGCCGATCCGCGCCGACTACGTGGGCAAGAACCTTCCCACCTCGAGCAGCGAACGCGTCCAGGTGCGTCTGGCCGAGCATGACGGCCTCGACGAGGTCCGAATCAGCGGAGGAGACCGGTGAAGCGCCACCTGTTGTCGATGAACGACCTCGACAAGCAAGACATCCTGACCATCCTGGACACGGCAGAGACCATGCACGAGGTTCAGCGCCGAGAGGTCAAGAAGCTCCCGACCCTGCGCGGGCGCACCGTGGTGAACATGTTCTTCGAGGACTCCACCCGCACGCGGTCATCCTTCGAGCTGGCCGGCAAATGGCTCTCGGCCGATGTCATCAACATCTCCGGCAAGGGGTCGTCCACGAGCAAGGGTGAGTCCCTGCGCGACACCGTGCGGACCGTGGCAGCCATGGGTGTCGACGGTTTTGTGATCCGCCACGGTGCCAGCGGCGCCGCGCAGCAGGTGTCCGGGTGGGTCGACGCGGTGGTCATCAACGCCGGTGACGGGACCCACGAGCATCCGACCCAGGCTTTGCTCGATGCCTACTCCATGCGCCAGCGCCTGGGCGACCTCGAGGGCAAGCAGGTGGCCATCGTCGGTGACCTGACCCACTCCAGGGTGCTCCGCTCGAACCTGATCGCCCTGAAGACCCTCGGTGCCCGGGTGACGGTCGTGGCGCCGCCGACCCTGATGCCCAGCGGCATCGCGACCTGGGCCAAGAGCGAGAGCTTCGACACGTCATACGACTTCGACGCAGTTCTGCCCACCGTTGACGCGGTGATGATGCTTCGGGTCCAGCGTGAGCGGATGAGCGGCGGGTTCTTCCCGACGGAGCGCGAGTACACCGTCGGTTACGGCCTGACGAGGGAGCGGCTCAGGTCCCTCCAGGAACACGCGGTCATCCTCCATCCGGGGCCGATGAACCGTGGCCTGGAAATCGCCACAGATGCCGCGGACGCCGCGCAGTCGCTGGTCCTCGACCAGGTCTCGGCCGGCGTTGCTGTCCGGATGTCCGTGCTGTACCACCTACTCGCCGGTGAAGGAACTGTCGCATGAGCCTGCTGATCAAGGGTGCCGACCTGCTCGGCGCCGGCCGCCAGGACCTGCTGATCCGCGACGGGCTGGTCGCCGAGATCGGCGTTATCAGTGCTGTCGACGGGGAGACCATCGACGCGGACGGTCTGGTCGCGCTGCCGGGGCTGGTCGATATCCACACCCACCTGCGTGAACCGGGTCGCGAGGACGCGGAGACCATCGCCAGCGGCTCCGCGGCTGCGGCGATCGGCGGGTTCACGGCGATCCTGGCGATGGCCAACACGAATCCGGTCACCGATACGGCAGAGGCTGCCGAGCGCATCCTCGAGCTCGGCCGGCAGGCCGGTCTGGTCGACGTGCAGCCGGTCGGGGCGGTTACCAAGGGACTGGCCGGCGAGGAGCTGGCCGAGCTCGGGTTGATGGCTGCCTCGAAGGCGCGGGTGCGAGTCTTCTCCGATGACGGCATGTGTGTCCGCGACGCCCGGGTGATGCGGCGGGCCCTGGAGTACGTCAGGGCCTTCGGCGGTGTGATCTCACAACACTCGCAGGACCCGAAGCTGGCCGACCGCAACGCCTGTTGTCATGAGGGTGAGCTGTCCGGGCGCCTGGGTCTGCCCGGCTGGCCCGGTGTCGCCGAGGAGGTCATCGTCGCGCGCGACGTGATGCTGGCGCGGCATACCGGCTCGCGGGTGCACGTCGCCCACGTGTCCACGGCGGGCTCGGTCGAGGTCATCCGCTGGGCCAAGGCCCAGGGGATCTCGGTGACTGCCGAGGCCACCCCGCACCACCTGATGCTGACCACCGACCTGCTCGTCGGCTACGACCCAACGTTCAAGGTCAACCCGCCGCTGCGGCCGATCGAGGACGTCGAGGCGCTGCGGGCGGCCCTTGCAGACGGCACGATCGACGTCGTCGCGACCGACCATGCACCGCACGCCCGTCACGACAAGGAACACACCTTCGACACCGCCGCCTTCGGCATGATGGGGCTGGAGACCGCGTTCTCGGTCATCAGCGAGGTCATGGTCGGCAGCGGTCTGCTCGACTGGGCCGGCGTCGCACAGGTGATGTCGGTACGTCCGGCCCGGATCGCCGGCCTGGCCGGCCACGGTCGTCCGATCGCGGTGGGGGAGCCGGCAAACCTCACCCTGGTCGACCCGTCGGCCAAGGTGACAGTGGACCGCGATGCCTCAGTGTCGTTGTCCCGCAACAACCCGTGGCATGGACGCACCCTCACCGGCACCGTGTACGCAACGCTCTTGCGCGGAAAGCCAACAGTCCTCAAGGGTGCACTGGTATGACTCCCGGTCACGTCTTCGGCCGCCGAGAACCAGCCGTTCTCGTCCTGGAGGACGGACGCACCTTCACCGGCTCTGCCTACGGAGCGGTCGGCGAGACCGTGGGTGAGGCCGTGTTCTCCACTGGGATGAGCGGCTACCAGGAGACGCTGACCGACCCGAGCTACCACCGCCAGGTCGTGGTCATGACCGCGCCGCACATCGGCAACACGGGCTTCAACGACGAGGACAACGAGTCAGGTCGCATCTGGGTCGCCGGCTACGTGGTCCGTGACCCGGCCGTTCGACCTTCCAGCTGGCGTTCCAGCCGGTCGCTGGAGGACGAGCTGGTGGGGCAGGGGGTCGTGGGGATCAGCGGTATCGACACCCGGGCGCTGACGCGGCACCTCCGCGAACGCGGGGCCATGCGCGTCGGTGTCTTCTCCGGAGCCCTGGCCCGCGAGTCGGTCGACACCCTGCTTGAGCGCGTGCTGTCCGCTCCGCAGATGAGTGGTGCAGCTCTCGCCGGCGAGGTCACCACACCAGAGCCGTATGTCGTGCCTGCCGTGGGCCAGAAGCGTTTCACCGTCGCTGCCCTCGACCTTGGCATCAAGGCACGGACCCCGGCTCACCTGGCCGAGAGGGGCATCGAGGTGCACGTGCTTCCGGCCGGCTCCACCTTGTCCGACATCCGGGCCACGGGCGCCACCGGCGTCTTCTTCTCCAACGGCCCTGGTGACCCCGCCTCGGCAAACCACGAGATCGAGCTGCTGCGCGAGGTTCTGGCCGCCGGGGTGCCCTTCTTCGGCATCTGTTTCGGCAACCAGCTCCTCGGTCGGGCGCTGGGCTTCGGCACCTACAAGCTGAAGTACGGGCACAGGGGCATCAACCAGCCCGTTCTGGACCGGCGTACCGGCAAGGTTGAGGTCACCGCGCACAACCACGGGTTCGCAGTTGACGCCCCGCTGGACGGGGACGTGACCGCGCCCGCAGACGCGGATGCCCCTGCTGGTGCGCTCAGGTACGGGCGCGTCCGTGTCTCCCACGTCGGGCTCAACGACAACGTGGTCGAAGGCCTGGAGTGCCTCGACATCCCGGCGTTCTCGGTGCAGTACCACCCGGAGGCCGCCGCGGGTCCACACGACTCGGAGTACCTGTTCGACCGCTTCGTCGACCTCATGGCCGCGAACGAGAGACGCTCACCCGAGACTGCTTCTACTGCGAAGGGCAGGGCCTGATGCCCCGCCGTACAGACATCCACTCGGTCCTGGTCATCGGGTCCGGCCCTATCGTCATCGGCCAGGCCTGCGAGTTCGACTACTCCGGCACCCAGGCCTGCCGCGTGCTGCGCGAGGAGGGTCTTCGGGTCATCCTGGTCAACTCCAACCCGGCCACGATCATGACCGATCCCGAGTTCGCCGATGCTACGTACATCGAGCCGATCACGCCGGACGTCATCGAGGCGATCATCGCCAAGGAACGCCCTGACGCTGTTCTCGCCACTCTGGGCGGCCAGACGGCACTCAACGCCGCCATCGCCCTGGATGAGGCTGGCATCCTTGAGAAGTACGGCTGCCCGCTCATCGGCGCCAGCGTCCAGGCGATCCAGCTCGGCGAGGACCGCCAGCTGTTCAAGGGTGTCGTCGAGCGTTGCGGAGGCGAGACGGCGCGCAGCTTCATCGCCCACACGATGGACGAATGCCTAGCTGCCGCAAAGGAGCTCAGCTACCCAGTGGTTGTTCGTCCCTCCTTCACCATGGGAGGGCTGGGCTCAGGGTTTGCCAATGACGAGGCCGACCTGCGCCGGATGGCCGGTTCGGGGCTGCATGACTCGCCCACCACCGAGGTGCTCCTGGAGGAGTCCATCGCCGGGTGGAAGGAGTATGAGCTCGAGGTCATGCGCGACCGGGCCGACAACGTCGTGGTCGTCTGCTCGATCGAGAACCTCGACCCGATGGGTGTGCACACCGGCGACTCGATCACGGTGGCGCCCGCGCTGACCCTGACCGACCGCGAGTACCAACGGCTGCGTGACCTCGGCATCGCGATCATCCGCGAGGTGGGGGTCGACACCGGCGGCTGCAACATCCAGTTTGCGGTCAACCCGCGCGACGGCCGGATCATCGTCATCGAGATGAACCCGCGCGTCTCACGGTCCTCCGCCCTTGCCTCGAAGGCTACCGGCTTCCCGATCGCCAAGATCGCCGCCAAGCTCGCCATCGGCTACACGCTGGACGAGGTTCCCAACGACATCACCAAGGTCACTCCGGCCAGCTTCGAGCCGACTCTGGACTACATCGTGGTCAAGGTGCCGCGGTTCGCCTTCGAGAAGTTCCCGGCGGCCGACCCGACCCTGACCACGACGATGAAGAGTGTCGGCGAGGCAATGGCGATCGGGCGCAACTTCACCGAGGCGCTCCAGAAGGCACTGCGCTCGCTGGAACGTGCCGGTTCGACCTTCCACTGGCGCAGAGGCGAGGTCCCGTCGGAGGAGCAGGCGCGCGCTCTGCTCGAGCAGGCTCGGACGCCGACCGAAGGCCGAATCGTACTGGTGCAGCAGGCTCTTCGCGGTGGGCTATCGGTCGAGATGGTGCATGAGGCCACCGGCATCGACCCCTGGTTCCTGGACCAGATCGACCTTCTCAACCAGGT
>JBDTOA010000110.1:0-6879 GCA_039933475.1 Dermatophilaceae bacterium | reverse complement strand
AGCAGGTCGCACAGCGTCTGGGTCGGGTGCCACTCGTCGGTCAGGCCGTTCCACACCGGGACCCCGGCATACTCCCCGAGGGTCTCGACGAGCGCCTGGCCGGACCCGCGGTACTGGATCCCGTCATACATCCGGCCCAGCACTCGGGCGGTGTCCTTCATGGACTCCTTGTGCCCGATCTGGCTGCCGCTCGGGTCCAGGTAGGTGACGTGCGCCCCCTGGTCGAACGCCGCAACCTCGAACGCGCACCGGGTGCGGGTCGACGACTTCTCGAAGATCAGCGCAATGTTCTTGCCCTGCAGGTGTTTCCGCTCGTTACCGGCGGCCTTGTCAGCCTTCAGCGACGCGGACAGGGTGAGCAGCTCGCGCCACTCCGAGGGGGTGAAGTCGAGCTCCTTGAGGAAGTTTCGACCGCGCAGGTTGGAGGACATGCTAGATACCCTCTCGCTCGATCGGACAGGCCATGCAGCGGGGGCCACCTCGGCCCCGCCCGAGCTCGCCACCGGACACGGTGATCACCTCGACGCCGCTGTTGCGCAGGTGCGTGTTGCTCGTGACGTTGCGCTCGTAGGCAATGACCACACCCGGGCTGACCGTGAGCACGTTGCATCCGTCGTCCCACTGCTCCCGCTCTGCCGCGTGAACATCCTGGATCGGGGTGAGCACCCTGATGTCGTCCAGCCCCAGCGCTCCGGCGATGACGCGGTGCATGTCCTCGGGTGGATGCTCGACGACGCGGAGCTCCTTGTCGGTGTCACCGGGCTCGATGGTGAACGAGGGCAGCATGCTCAGGCCCGCGTACTTCGTGAACGTCTCGGCGTCGACCATGGTCATGACCGTGTCCAGGTGCATGAACGCCCGGTGATGGGGCAGCAGCAGGGCAACGATCTTGCTCGCCGAGCCGGCATCGAAAAGACGCCGGGCGAGTCGCTCAACGCCCTGGGGGGTGGTCCGCTCGCTCAGCCCGACCAGCACCGCACCACGTCCGATGACCAGGACGTCGCCGCCCTCAACCGTGGCTGCACCACCGGAGGACCCCGTGGACCACAGGGGGAAGTCCGTATCGGCGAACAGCGGGTGCCACCGGTAGATCGCCTCATAGTGCACGGACTCGCGCATGCGAGCCTTCTTGCTCATCGAGTTGACGGCCACGCCGTCGTAGATCCAGCACGAGGTGTCGCGGGTGAACAGGTGGTTGGGCAGCGGCGGCAGCAGGAAGCTGTCGTCGTCCATCGCCCGGAAGACCAGGGACGCGGGCTCGTCGATCCACTCGAGCACCTCGCGCTTGGTCAGCCCCCCGATCAGCGTCTCGGTGAGCTCCTTCGGATTGAGCGAGGCGACCGCCGTGCGGACCGGGTCGAGCGCGATGGGACCGTAGACCCGTTCGTCGAAGACGTGGTCCAGGATGTAGTCGAGGGCCTTGGGCTGCTGCACCGTCTCGCGCAGCAGCTCGTCGAAGTAGATGACGTCGACGTCCCGCTCGCGTAGCGCCTGGGCGAACGCATCGTGCTCTTGCTTGGCGCGCTCAACCCACAGGATCTCGTCAAAGAGCAGGTCGTGCTTGTTGGTCGGTGTGAGCCGTTTGAGCTCGATGTCGGGCCGGTGCAGGATCACTCGCTGCATCTGGCCGACCTCAGAGTCGACGTGGAGGTTTCCCATGGGCCCCATCCTGTCGTAGAAGGACGCCCCGAGCACTACGGCCACCGGCAGCGACCGGCAGCGAACGGAGCCGCGTCGCCCACGCCCGCGGTCAGGTCGGCGAAACGTGCTGGCCGGCCGAGCCGGCGCGCCGCTCTCCGGCCACGGGGGTCAGCCAGGCGCCGAGCAGCGGGAAGAGGGCTACCGTCGCGAAAGCCCAGGCAAATCCGAAGGAGCCCGCGAGCGCGCCGACGATCGGGGCCGTGGCGAAGGCGGCGACGTTCTGCATGGTGTTCTGCACGCCAAGCGCCCGCCCGGACCAGGCTCGACCGGCCAGCTCGGCGGTGGCCGTGAAGCCGAGCCCGTTGTCCGACACGGAGACGATGGACGCGACGGCCAGCGCGAGGACGACCAGGGACGCCCCGGTCGACGCAGTCACCGCCAGGAAGAGCATGGACACGAACCCGGTCAGGGCGATGATCCGCATCGGTGCGAGCCGGCTGCCCGCGAGATCGGACCAGCGGCCCGAGGCCATCCGGCCGGCGGCTCCCCCGACGGCGACCACAGCCAGCAGCTGCCCCGCCGTCGTGGCGTCCCAGCCGCGCTGCGACACGAGGTACTCAGCGGAGAAGGCCAGCGTTGCGAACTGCGGCACCACGAGGAGCGCGCTTGCGCCGTGCACCCGCCAAAGGGTCGAGGTGCGGTATGGCGACCGCGGCCTGGTGCCCTCCGGGACCAACTCGTGCGGCGGGTCCTCGGCAAAGAGCACGACCGCGGCGGTCACGAGCAGACAGATGACCGCCGGGACGGCGAGAGCCAGCCGGAGCCCTCCCCACCGGGCCAGGGGTGGCAGCAGTGCCGCTGCGATGGCTATGCCGAGCGGTTGTCCGGTCTGGCGGATCCCCATCGCCAGGCCTCGCTGGTGTGCCCCGAACCAGCCCATGACCAGTCGGCCGCTGGCAGAGTTCACCGAGGCGCCCGCCGCGCCAACCAGGACGAAGAGCACGGCCCGGGCGGTCAGACTGTCCAGGGCTGCGCTGGCCAGCCCCAGGGCCCCGGTCAGTCCCAGCCCGATCATGATGGCGAGCCGTTCGCCATATCGGTCGGCGAAGGCCCCCCAGCCGATGAGCGTGAGCACCATCCCCAGCGATGGCGCCGCGACAAGTGCGCCGCCCTGGGCCAGGGTGAGCCCCTCGGTCCGGCGCAGGTAGGGAAGCAGGAAGGGAAGACCGAACAGCAAGGTGGTGGCAACGGCCTGTGCTGTGGTTCCCAGCGCCAGCATCACCCAGCGACGCCGGGACGTCTGCACGCCACCAGGGATGATCACCCGCCCGAGGTTAGACGTCGGGACCGATCGACAGGTGCCATAGCCGCGGACTGGACGGCGGAGCGCAGGACGGGCCGATGTCCTGACCAGACCCGACTCGTACGTGCCCGTCCGGACAAGCAGCACCCGCGGTGACTCCGGCCGCGGGTGCTCTTCCCTATTGCTACCGCAGGAAGCTGTGGTGCTTGACGACCTCCAGCCGCTCCCACGCCTTTCCCAGGCCGAGCATGCTGCCGGCACCCGCCAGCAGGAGCATCACCAGGGTCAGCGCGTAGATCAAGTGGTCGTCCATGAACGGGTTGTTCGCCGGTGGCAGAACCGCGCTCCACATCATGACGAGCAGCGCGACACCGGACACGGTGGTGATCCGCATCGCCACTCCCAGCATCAGGCCCAGACCGATGCCAAGCAGGGCGATCATGAACAGCCAGTCGGCCCAGGCGGCCCCGGCGAAGCTCTGGTAGAAGTCCGCCAGCGGTCCGTCCGTGCCGAACTTCAGGAAGCCTTTCGTAGGGGATCCCCCGTGGATCCAGGCGGCGTCACCGAACCGGGTCACGACCCCGGTGTCGGAGTTGCGGCCGGTGTCGAAACCCAGGGCGAACGCCTTGTCGAGAAACGCCCACAGGAAGACCCATCCCAGGCAGAGCCGCAAAATGCCCGCCACGTAACGGAATCCTCGCGCAGGGTAAGCGTGGAAGAGATCGCCCGCAGACTCATGTGAGGGCTGCGTTGGCGTCACACCGACGCGTTCGGATGTGCTCATGACGTGATCTCCTTTCAGATGCCCAACCGATCGGTGGGACACCTTCAGGATGTTGAGAATTCCCGCTGAGAAACAGGGACTTTCGGCCCGCCTCTGGACGAGCCTCCCGGTCCGAGAATCGTAGGGAAGGTGGAGGTGATGGTCATGTCAACGTCGATCCGGCCACGTCGTACGGCACAGACACTGCAGACCCGACCGCGGCGCTGGCAGACCTGGCGCGTCACGCTGGTGATCCTCGAGCTGTTCGTCGGGCTCGGGGGAGTCTTTGGAGGCCTCGAGATGGTTCGCCACCCACTCAACGCCTTTGGGGTGACCACGGAGCTGATCGCGGGATCACCGTTTGACACCTTCACCTGGCCCGGAGTCCTCCTCCTTGTCCTGGTCGGAGTGACTCCCTGCTTGCTGGCATTGGGCCTGGTTGCCGGATGGCCCCGCTCGCTGGCCCTGTCAGGTCTGTTCGGCGTCGGGCTCATGGCCTGGATCGCGGTTCAGTGGACCCTGCTGCAGGACCGGTTGTGGCTCCAGCCAGCGATGTTCATCATCGGGGCAGCCATCGCCGTGCTCGCTCTGCACGGGCGCAGGCGGGCTGAAGCGCACTCGGCCTCGCCTGCCGGGCGAAGGAGCTTCTCGCCACCTAGCTGAAGAACATCCCCGGGAGCTGACGAACCACATCGTTGCGCGGTTGGCGGACGACTCCGCAAAGCGTGCAGAAGACGACCCAGACTCCATCTCTGCGCTCGCAGGTCAGCGTCATGGGCGTGTTGCAGGCATAACAGGTGGACGTCACGGTCCGGGTCCACTGACCCAGCGGGTCACCTGACCCGGTTGGATTCGTCTGGGTGCGCGAAAAGTGTGGTGAACCGAACTCCATGATCACGGGAGCATTCTCCACCATTTGTACGACGGGAGCCACCCCCAATTGACGTATTTGGCGGCGAGCAGCCGGCGGCCTCACCGTGCTGGCCGATGGCGGTCATCCGGCCGGGACCAGCTGCTTCGCCAGCCACTCGCCCCAGGCGTGGGCACGCTCCAGCTCCCCATCCAGAAGCGGACCGGAGACGTCAGCAACATAGAAGCTCTCTGCCTGGGCGGCAGTCGGGTAGCCAAGACCGCGAGCAACCTTTGCGGCTCCCTTGGCTGCCGAACCCGGAAGGTGACGGACCCTGCTCACCCGGGTGTCGAACGCCGCGACCCGCTCAGAGTGCCGCCCTTTGCTCAGGTGTTCGAGCCACTCGCGCAGACCAAAGGAGGTCGAACCCTGGCTGGCGCCCTTGTTCACGGCTTCCTCGCGGGTGGAGACCCGTGACATGGAGAAGGCGTGAGTCGGGCCGCCGACCACCAGCAGGTCGAACGGCTCGGTGTCCAGCTCAGCGGCCTGTGCAACGTCCACAAGCTCGACCTCACATTGCCCCGACAGCCCCTCTTTGATCGCGCGCGCCACGCGCTCGGTGTTTCCGAAAAAGGACTCGTAAACCACAAGAGCCTTCATCATTTCGCACCCTTCCCTTCGACGTCATTCGTCAGCAGCATGATGAGGATCAGGCAGTACGTCGGATCGGGCACCCCCGCTCACCTGGAAGCTACGGCCGGTGACGGTGTCCGGCTCGATCCTGATGAAGTGCGGCTTGGGTGACGAGTGCCAGGGGAACAGCGGCAGCTCGAACATGGCCAGCACGTCGTACAGGCTGTTCACCTCGCGGGCGGTTCCCTTCACCACGACACTCCAGGCGCTGGCAGTCTCCAGGTCATAGCCGTCCACCTCGAAGGCAACCCATCGCCCCACGCTGGCAGCGAGCTTGGTTCCGGCGGCCGTGCGAAAGACGATGCTGCCGCGATCGACCAGGTGGTTCACCGGGAAGATCTCCGGTCGTTCGTCAACCACGAGAGCCAGACGGCCCACCACTGCCTGACGCAGCAGGGACCACGACTGCGTGGCCGACAGCTCGAGCGGGTCCGGAGTCGGGTGGTCATCACTCATACCAACAAGTGTTGCGGGAGGTCGCGCGGCTGGGGGGGCCAAAGGTCCTGCCTCTGGATCTTGCGGCGGTGGGGAAATGGCGAAATGGTGGAGATGCGCGGGACTCCAAAGGGCATCCGACTGTTGTCCGGCGGTACTGCCTTGAGTCGTGGCAATCACCGCTCGTCCGGAGGGCCGCCGGACGAAGGAGGAAGCAAGCATGACTCCGACGAGCACGCCCCCCACAGCAGGTAACCCCCAACCACCGCCCTATGACGAGCTCGCGACCAGGCTCCGCGGCCCGCTGATCCGCCCGGGCTCTCCCGACTTCGACGAGGCCCGGGCCGTGTACAACGCCATGATCGACCGCCGCCCCGGAGCCATCGCCCGCTGCGCCGACGTGGCAGACGTCATCGCCTGCGTGCGGTTCGCCGGTGAGAACCGCATCGACCTCGCTGTCCGCGGCGGCGGCCACCACGCCGGCGGCCTCGGGGTCTGGGACGACGCGCTGGTGATCGACCTGTCCGGGATGCGCAGCACAACGGTTGACCCGACGGGGCATACCGTCCGGGTGGACGGCGGCTGCACCTGGGGCGATGTGGACCACTCCACGGTGGAGTTCGGCATGGCCACACCCTCAGGCTTCCTGGCCTCTACCGGGGTCGGGGGACTCACTTTGGGCGGAGGCGTGGGCTACCTGACCCGACGTTTCGGGCTGACGGTGGACAACCTGCTCTCGGCCGACGTGGTCCTGGCCGACGGCAGCTTCGTCACCGCCAGCAAGGACGAGCACCCCGAGCTGTTCTGGGCCCTGCGCGGCGGCGGTGGCAACTTCGGCGTCGTCACCTCGTTCCGGTTCGACTGCCACGACATCGGCGACCACGGGACCATCATCGGCGGGCCTGTCCTCTATGACCTGAACGACACCGACTCGGTGATGCGCTGGTATCGCGAGGTTCTGCCGGCACTTCCGGAAGAGCTGAGCGGCTGGATCGGTCTGATCACGATCCCACCGGCTCCCCCGTTCCCGAACGAGCTGTGGGGCCGCAAGTCCTGCGCGATCGTCTGGTGCTACACCGGAGCCCACGACAGGTCCGAGGAGATCCTGGCGCCGATCCGGGAGTTCGGCTCGCCCCTGATGGACGGGCTGCAGCCGATGCCCTTCAACGTGCTGCAGAGCGCCTTCGACGGGCT
>JBDTOA010000109.1:0-6960 GCA_039933475.1 Dermatophilaceae bacterium | reverse complement strand
GTGGAGTTCCCGGACTTCTGGTCGGTCAACGCCTCCACGATCGTCACGACCAAGTACTTCCGTGGCGCCGTGGGCACCCCCGAGCGTGAGAAGGGCCTCAAGCAGCTCATCGACCGCGTCGTCCTGACCTATGTCAAGGCAGGCAAGGACAACGCCTACTTCGCGACGCCCGAGGACGCCGAGCTGTTCGAGCACGAGCTGACCTGGTCGCTGCTGCACCAGGTGTTCAGCTTCAACTCGCCGGTGTGGTTCAACGTGGGCACGACCTCCCCGCAACAGGTCTCAGCTTGCTTCATCCTGGCCGTTGACGACTCGATCGACTCGATCCTCAACTGGTACCGCGAAGAGGGGTTCATCTTCAAGGGCGGCTCCGGCGCCGGCGTGAACCTCTCGCGCATCCGCAGCTCCAAGGAGCTGTTGTCCTCAGGCGGTACGGCGAGTGGTCCGGTCAGCTTCATGCGCGGCGCTGACGCGTCGGCTGGCACCATCAAGAGCGGCGGTGCCACGCGTCGTGCGGCCAAGATGGTGGTCCTGGACGTCGACCACCCTGACATCGAGCAGTTCGTCGAGACCAAGGCCCTCGAGGAGCACAAGATCCGGGCGCTGCGTGACGCCGGGTTCGACATGGACCTGGACGGCAAGGACATCATCTCCGTCCAGTACCAGAACGCCAACAACTCGGTGCGCGTCACCGACGAGTTCATGCGCGCGGTCGAGGAGCGCAAGGAGTTCGGGCTCAGGGCCCGCGGCACCGGCGAGATCATCGAGACCATTGACGCCAAAGGCCTCTTCGAGAAGATCGCCAAGGCTGCATGGGCCTGTGCCGACCCGGGGATCCAGTACGACGACACCATCAACGACTGGCACACCAACCCCGAGACCGGTCGGATCACCGCATCCAACCCGTGCAGCGAGTACATGTCGCTGGACAACTCCTCCTGCAACCTGGCCTCGCTCAACCTGTTGAAGTTCCTGCGCGACGACGACACCTTCGACGCCGCCAAGTACCAGAAGGTCGTCGAGCTGGTCATCACCGCGATGGACATCTCGATCTGCTTCGCTGACTTCCCGACCGAGCCGATCGCAGAGACCACCCGCGACTATCGCCAGCTGGGCATCGGTTACGCCAACCTGGGCGCGCTGCTCATGGCGACCGGTCACGGCTACGACTCCGATGGCGGCCGGGCGCTGGCTGGTGCGCTGACGTCACTTCTGACCGGCGCTGCCTACAAGCGCTCCGCCGAGCTGGCTGCAGTGGTCGGCCCCTACGCCGGGTACGCGCGCAACGCCGACGCCCACAAGCGCGTGATGCGCAAGCACCAGGCGGCCAACGACAAGCTCCGTCCGCTGGACGCGATGGATGGTGACATCCACCGCCTGGCCACCAAGGCCTGGGACGACGTCGTGAAGCTGGGCGAGAAGAACGGCTACCGCAATGCTCAGGCCTCGGTGCTCGCGCCGACAGGCACCATCGGTTTCATGATGGACTGCGACACGACCGGCATCGAGCCCGACTTCTCGCTGGTCAAGTTCAAGAAGCTCGTGGGTGGCGGCTCCATGCAGATCGTCAACCTGACGATCCCGCGTGCGCTGCGCAAGATGGGCTACACCAACGAAACCGTTGAGGCGATCGTCGAGTTCATCGCTGACAAGGGCCACGTCATTGACGCCCCCGGCCTGCGGCCCGAGCACTACGAGGTCTTCGACACCGCGATGGGCGCCCGCTCGATCTCGGCCATGGGTCACGTCCGGATGATGGCGGCCGCTCAGCCGTTCCTGTCAGGTGCGATCTCCAAGACGGTCAACCTGCCCGAGGACGCCACGGTCGAGGAGATCGAAGACGTCTACCTCCAGGGCTGGAAGCTCGGCCTCAAAGCAATGGCCGTCTACCGCGACTCGTGCAAGGTTGGTCAGCCGCTGTCCGACGGTGGCTCCACCGCCAAGGACGCCGCGGCCGACAAGGCTGCCGGCAAGGTCGAGCGGATCATCGAGTACCGCCCGGTCCGCAAGCGTCTGCCCAAGCGTCGCCCGAGCCAGACCATCTCGTTCTCCGTGGGTGGGGCCGAGGGTTACCTGACCGCCGGCTCCTACCCCGATGACGGCCTGGGCGAGCTGTTCCTGAAGTTCGGAAAGCAGGGCTCGACCCTGGGCGGCGTCATGGACGCGTTCTCCATCGCCGTCTCGATCGGCCTGCAGTACGGCGTGCCGCTGGAGACCTTCGTGGAGAAGTTCACGAACCTGCGCTTCGAGCCGGCCGGCCTGACCGACGACCCGGACATCCGGATGGCGCAGTCGATCATGGACTACGTGTTCCGTCGCCTGGCGCTGGACTACATGGACTTCGAGACCCGTTCGTTCATGGGCATCCACACCGCCGACGAGCGCATGCGTCAGCTCGAGACCGGCTCGTATGCCGCACCGGTCGACTCCGAGTCCGACGAAGACGTCGAGGACGAGCTCGAAGGCTTCGCCCAGTCCGCGCAGCTTGCCAAGAAGGCTGACAAGCCTGAGGCGTCGAAGTTCAAGGCTGCCGAGGTCAAGTCCGGCTCGGGCGCCGCTTCGGCCAAGCTGGTCGAGGGCGTGCACTCCACGGCTGAGCTGATGGAGAAGTTCGCCGGCAAGTCGGCTGACGCTCCGATCTGCCTGGTTTGCGGAACCAAGATGCGCCCCGCTGGCTCCTGCTATGTCTGCGAGGGATGTGGCAGCACCAGTGGTTGCAGCTGATGTGCTCGGTCACCAAGGTTCCTCGTGAGTGGTCAGTAATGCCCTGAGATCGGTCACCGCGACACTCTTGACTTGATCTGAGCGATGCCCCGGTCTTCGGACTGGGGCATCCGTTCGTCGGGATCACGGAAGTGGCGATGGCCCTGGCTTCGGACTGGGCATCCGTTCGGCTCGCGCGTCATGACGGCTACGAACGCCGCCTCCTCGTTCCGGCGTCTGCATCCCCGTTGCGGGCCGATAGAGGACGAACTCGTCGCGGCTGATCAGCTGGCTGACATGGCTCGCACGGTCGACCACATCAGCGACTTCTTACCCATGGCAACGGCCCTACGAGATACCCTCCCGAAGAATATCTTCAGGTGGGCTCCCCGAAAGGCCAGCTATGGGTCTCGAACTGCGCTGCGATCGAGCTGCCTTCGAGGTCAGGGTCGCCCGAACGGATACAAATCCACGAGACCGCACCTATTTAGCTGGAGATCACATATCCGGAGCAGGAGGACCACTACTCTGCGATGACCCGCAAAGCGGAGTGATGCATTGATGGACACCGGGGGATAGGGAAAGCCGAGAATGAGCATGACTGCATTCGGCGCGCAGGTTAGGCCAGGACAGCTGCCTTGGCCATGGTCATGAACCTGCCAACCTTGGGAGAGACCGGGCCCAGGATGCGGCGGAGTCGAGAGTTCGGCCAGATTCATCCTGCGGCTTTTCACAGACGAGTGATCTCGCGGCTCCGTGGGCGCCAGGGCGTCGGCTCGGCGAGGCGCCTGTTCGTTCTCTACGCCGCAGTCAGCCTGATCCCGATCCTGGTTCTTGGCCTGGTCCTGCTCAACGTCCTGGACACGCAGGGCAACAACCGAGGCATGGCGCAGGCGCGCGGAGACGCGAACCTGATCGCCCGGGTGAGCATCGCACCCATCCTCGCCGGCGACGACTTGCGGCAGGTTCTGACCTCAGCCGAACAGTCCGACCTGCGACGCATTGTGGGAATGTCCGTGCACAACGGACAGATACTTCGGCTAAGGCTGCGAGACCTCGACGGCCACGTCGTCTTCTCCGACGACAACTCAAAGGCTGCCCCAGACGACGAGGCATTGGACGCTGCGCGTGGCGAAGTTGTCTCGTCCCTCAAGTGGCTGAACGACGATCCAGGCGATCTGGGCCCGCGGGGACCCCGGGTCGTGGAGGTATACGAACCGCTGAACTCCGCCCAGACCGGGACACGCATCGGGGTGCTCGAGCTGTACTTGCCCTACGCCCCGATTGCGGCCGACATCGCTCTCGGGCAGCGCGCAATCAGTACGACGCTCGGCGCGGGGCTGCTCATTTTGTGGCTGGTGCTGCTCCTGGTGTCGGAATCGGTGACGGACCTCCTCCGCCACCAGTCCAACCTGAACGCCAGGCTCGCGCGCGAAGACGCCTTGACGGGTCTGCCAAATCGAGCGCGGTTCACTGAGCTGATCACGCGTGCTACCGCTTCGGCGACCCTGGAGCGACCTTCTGCGATCGGCGTCATCGACCTCGACCGGTTCAAGCAGATCAACGACACACTCGGACACGACACCGGTGACCGGTTGCTGGTTCTGCTGAGCGAACGTCTGAAAAGTCACGTTGGTGAGTCAAACATCGTCGCGAGGCTCGGTGGGGATGAGTTTGGCATCGTCGTGCCCGAGGTGCACAGCGAGACTGAGGCATGCGAGCTCTTCGTCCAGCTCCGTAAGGTCTTGGCCGAGCCCCTGCAGATCGACGGGCTTCCGCTAGCCATCGAGGCGAGCATCGGGTTTGCTCTCGCGCCGCAGGATGGCACTGACGCCGGTTCACTGATGCAGCATGCCGACGTGGCCATGTACGTTGCCAAGCAGCAGCATGTGGGCGTTCTGGCATACCGGAGCGAAGAGGACCAGTACGACTCCTCCGCCCTCAGGCTCCTTGCCGAGCTGGGCGAGGCGATCACGTCCGAGCAGCTGGTGTTGCATTACCAGCCGAAGTTCGACCTCATCAGCGGAAAGGTCACCTCGTTCGAAGCGCTTGTTCGCTGGCAGCATCCGACGCGGGGTCTGTTGTACCCAGACACCTTTGTCCCGGCGGCCGAGCAAACTGAGCTCATCGAGCCACTGACCTGGTGGGTGCTGCGCCGAGCCACTCTGGCCCTTCAGATCATTGACCCAGGCGGCACGCTGGGTATCGCCGTAAACGTCTCTGCCCGCAGCCTGACTCGACCCGACTTCGCCGACGAGGTCCTCGCCGTTCTTGCCGAAACCGGGACCGATCCCGTACGTGTCATCATCGAAGTGACCGAAACCATGCTTCTGGTCGACCCACCCCGGGCGGCCAGGACGCTCATCCGGTTGCATGAAGCCGGGATCCGTACCTCCATCGACGATTTTGGCGCGGGTCAGACCAGCCTCGGATACCTGGCCATGCTCCCAGTCAGCGAGCTGAAGATCGACAAGTTCTTTGTGATCTCGATGCTCGCCGACAGGCGAAACGCCGCCATCGTGCGATCCGTTATCGATCTTGGCCACAGCCTCGGGTTCTCCGTCACGGCTGAGGGCGTTGAGACGGTCGGTGCACTGGAACATCTGACGGACCTCCATTGCGACACTGCGCAGGGATTCCTGATGGCTCGACCCGTTCCCGTCGCCGAGCTGCGCCAGTGGCTGTCCGCTCGTTCCAGGCTTGATCTTTCACCGTCGGTGAACTGACACGGGGTCGTAGACGAATGCATACACAGACTGACAAAGGGACGAAAACCGTTGTCGCACAACGTAAAATGCTGGTCAAGGAAAGGACCTCGCCACTGGGCAAACGGTTAGACCGGCCGCTACCGTCATTGCCTGAGGGACGGCCTCATGAGGAGCCGCCGCCTCCACGATGAGGAGGTCGCTCGTGAAGAAACTTGTGGTGCTTGCAGCAACGATGACCATGCTCGGAGCCGGCTTGCTTGCGGGGGTACCCGCCCAAGCCTCGGCACCGACGTACGACATCTCCACCTTGGCCGGGAAGGTCGCCTCGTTGCGGGGGACGGCCGGCCTCCAGATCCGGTTCTCGAGCTATGTCGAGGAGGAGGCGGCTGATCCCGGCTTGGCAACGGCTCCAGCCTCGACGCCCATCACGCCCTCCTTCGTTCTCAGCAGCCCGCTCGACGGCACCTCGGTCGCGTCACCCGCGGTCACGGTCAACCAGGACACTGCGGCAGCTCCCCAGAACGAGACCGCGATCGCCGTAGACCCCAACCGCCCGCTGCGGGTGGTTGGAAGCGCCAACGACTACGTGACGCGCACCTGGACTTGCACCATCTCGGGCACTCCGTGCAGCGCCCTCGGTGATGGCTACTCCGGCACGTATTTCTCGAACGACGGTGGCAGCACCTGGTGCTGCACCTCCACAGACCCGGCACACCTGGGCACCCTCATCCCCGGGGTCACTCGCCTGGCCGGCGGCCGGTACGACGCAGGTGGCGACCCAGCCCTTGCCTTCGACAGTCGGGGCACCGTGTACTACGCGGGCCTGGGCTTCAACCGGACCAGCGCCCCGAACACGGTTGCGGTAAACCGCGGGACCTTCGATACCGCCGGTCACCTCAGCTGGAGCGCGCCAACGTTCATCAACCCGACAACGGCCCCCTCAACCCTGAACGACAAGGAGTGGATCGCCGTCGACGCCAACCCGGGGAGCTCCTTCCGTGACCGGGTCTATGTGACCTGGACGCGCTTCCTCTTCAGCGCGAGCAAGGGCAGCTATGTGCAGTCGCCGATCTTCTTCGCTTCGTCGCGTGACGGTGGCAGGACCTTTACCAGCCCGACGTCCATCTCGGGCAACGTGCTGTACGACCAGGGTTCGCGCCCCGTGGTCGGCCCCGACGGTTCGCTGTACGTCTTCTTCGAGGGCTCGACGAGATTGGCCACGGCCAGTTCCACCTACGTGGTCAAGTCCACCGATGGCGGCGCGAGCTGGGGCAAGCCGCGGGCCATCGCAACCCTGGTGGACAGCGAGGTCCTGAAAGACACGGCGTTCCGCGACAACAGCTTCCCTGCTGCAGCGGTAGCGCCGAACGGTGACCTGTACGCCACATGGACGACGATGATCGCCAACGCGTCTACGGCCGTCTACAGCAAGTCGGTAGACGGCGGAACGACCTGGTCAGCGCCGGTTCGCGTCTTCGCGGCTGCCTCGCGGATGCCGGTCGGATACCCGGTGAGCCAACCCGGTGGAGGCACCCTCACTGCACCCACG
>JBDTOA010000108.1:0-6962 GCA_039933475.1 Dermatophilaceae bacterium | reverse complement strand
GCGGTCCCGTCATACGCGATGTCGTTGTGCGTGCTCCAACCCAGCAGGAACCCGGCGGCCGGAGCCATCGCCAGCGACCAGGCCCTGCTCCCCCCTGTAAGCGGGGCCACGAGCAGACCCAACGGAAGAAGCAGCATCAGGGCGCCTGAGCTCACGTATCGCGGGTCCCGGCGCCAGGACGTCATCGAGCGGGCGGCCACGGCACCGGTCGGGGTGGCCGGGAGCCATCTGAACCACCCCAGCCCCGAGTCACGGGCCGTGGGGCCCGACCTCGACCCGGCGCCGGACGTGGCACGAGGGTTCTCCAGTGCACCGCGCAGGAGAAGGTCCCACGCCATCAGCGCGACGACGAGGACTACCAGGGCCAAGGTGAGGCGCAACAGACCCGTCCCGATCGCACCCGCGACGATGTCAGCGGGAGCCGACCAGGCAAGACCAAGTGGCGTCCATCCGAGAATGTCCGCGACATGAGCCAGCAGCCCAGGCGCAGAGAGGCCCTTGACGATCGACGAGCTCGCGACCCCGATGCCAAGAGCGATGACCAGCACGAGCAAGGACACCAGCTCTTTGCCCCTGCGACGCCGCGTCATCGCCGAGAAGGCGGTCGAGGTGACCCGGCTCAGCGCAACGCAGGTGAGAACGGCCACGACCGCCGCGACCGGTGCCATGAGCAGGCCGAGAAGGGAGCGGGACCAGGTAATCACGGTGCCGAATGCCAGGATCGTGGTGACTGCAGCGGGAACGCCTAGGAGCGACGAGAGCAGGAGGCCAAGAACGAGCTGGCGGCGCGGTATCGAGAAGGTTGCGAAGCGGGCGGGTTCGAGGGTCTCGTCGATGCCATAGGCGATGACCGGCAGGAGCGCCCACCCCAAGGTCACCGCGCTGCCTCCAACGGTGATCGCGATCCGGGCCACGTCGCTGGACGGCTCGAGCCTCAGGCTGATGAGTCCGGCCATTCCCTGAACCAGGACGGCGACCCCGTACAGCACCGAGAGGATCACACCCACGAGCTGTGGGGTACTACGCCGCAGTCCGTTGCGCAGAAGCTGCCACTTCAGTCTGACGATGAGCGCAACCACGCCAGGCCCTCCCCGACAAAGGTCTGTCCGCCGACCAGCTCTACGAAGCGCTCCTCCAGCGTCATGCCCGAGCGCACCTGGTCCAGAGTCCCAACCGCGCGGATCTGGCCGCAGGCCACGATCGCGACTCGGTCGCACAGCCGCTGCACCAGGTCCATCACGTGGCTCGACAAGATGACCGTGCCCCCGGAGGCGGCGTAACCCTCCAGGATCTGCCGGATGGTTGACGCCGATATCGGGTCGACGGACTCGAACGGCTCATCGAGCACGAGCAGCCTCGGTGCATGGATCAGGGCGCAGGCCAGCGAGATCTTCTTGGTCATCCCGGCCGAGTAGTCGACAACCAGGGTGCTGCTGGCCTCAGCAAGACCGAGGGCGTCCAGCAGCTCGTGGGCTCTGTCGGTGACCACTGTTCGGTCCATGCCTCGCAGCAGACCGGAGTAGCAGATGAGCTGAAGGCCGGTCAGGCGGTCGAAGAGGCGAAGCCCGTCGGGCAGGACGCCGACCAGCTGCTTGGCGCGAACCGGGTCGGACCAGACATCGTGTCCGAGGACTTGCGCCACGCCGGCGTCCGGGCGAAGGAGCCCCGTCGCCATCGAAAGGGTGGTCGTCTTCCCCGCACCATTTGGCCCTACGAGGCCGAAGAACGATCCGCGCGGGACCTCGAGGTCCAGCTGGTCAACCGCCAGGGTGGAGCCGTAGGCCTTGGACAGGCCGCGCAGGCTGAGCGCCGCGGAAGCTTCCCGAGTTGGCATGGGTGTGACGGTAACAAGCCCAGCCATCCCTCGTACGCCTCTTGGGGCGTGGCGGTCAGGTCAAGTCAAGTCAAGTCAACGGTGACGCCATCCGACAGGTCCCGGACCTCCATGCCATCGGGTCCGAAGCTCTGAACGTGGGAGAGGTAAAGCTTGCGGCCGACATCACTGACCAGGGCATCATGGATCGGGATGGCGACCCGTGGCGAGATTCGCCGCACGAACGCCACGGTCTCGCGGCTGGCCGCCCATGGAGCGTTCAGCGGCAGGGCCAGGATGTCGACCTGCCCCGGCTCGGCGTCGTAGGCGTCGCCGGGATGGAACAGGCTCGGCTCGCCCTGGGACCGAAGCACAACTCCCAGATTTCCCACCCGCGGCAGTGCCTCGTTGATCAGAGCGTGCATCTGCCCAACCGGCGTCACCTGGACGGGCCCAAACTCGAGCACCTTGCCGGATGCCGTGTGCTCAGCTCCGATCCCCGCCTGCTCCATGACAGCGGCGGCCTGCGGCTCGGCATACACAGTGGCCCCTGGGTTCACTTCCAGGACCGCTGGAAGTCGTTGCAGGTCAACGTGATCCGGGTGCTGATGGGTCACCAGGACGACACTGATCCCGGTGAGGTCGACGATGCCGGGCGAGTAGACGCCGGGATCGATGAGGATACGTTCGCCGCCGATGTCGACGAGCAGGCACGAGTGTCCGAGGTGAGCGAGCCGCATGACAGAGGCTACGAGCGCTTGCGCCGCCGCTGCCGGATCTCCCTGGCGAGGTAGGGCGGACCGACACACGACAGGACGAGGAAGTAGGCAGACAACGCCACCCGGCCGTACGCAAGACTCATGACGCAGAGGGCGGAGCAGATCAGCCAGACGAACATTCCGGTCTTCATCCGGCCCACCCATCGAAGGAGCTGATCGCATACCTGCCGCTTCAAGGCTAGGTCTGAACGGACAGGTGGTCCTCCTGCTTTTGACGTAGCGCCGGGCACCGCGCCCTCATGACGCGACGGTGCGCGGCTACGGCGCCGGGAAGTACGCCAACCGCCGGATTGTCGCGTCGCCGTTGACGTTGACGCCGTCCCCGCCGATGTACACGCCGCCGCCAGAGCTGCCACTGCCGCCCAGACCGAGACAGGATGCCCACCCCGCGCCCCGACCTGTCGCGCTTGAGTTGTTCCATGCCTTCACCGAGAATCCGTAGTTCGGGTCGGTGGGATCCATGGTCAGTGCAGCCATTCCGTAGTGCGTCTCGTTGACCCGCCCGGAGAGGGTCTTCTTGACCCCGTTGATCCGCACTGCGTGGTTCTGGGACTTGAAGTGCCCACCGACGTAGGCGTACGAGCCGGTGTCGCAGACCGTGAACTCGGAGTCGAAACCGGTCGCGTTCACGACGAGCGGGTAGGGAGTGTTCGCGTTGCCGTCGCTCTTGAACCGCGAGAATGAGTCACACAGGCCGGGGTAGGCGTCGAAACCTCCACCGCCGCTGGCTGCGATGTCGAAGTAGGTGCCGCTGGGGTCCCAGTCAACGCCGCGAGCCCAGGTGTCCTTGGCGCTACAAGCCGTCTCGCTGGCGTTGAGGTTGGTGGGAGCGTCCCACGAGTTGACCGAGGCGGTTCCGTCAGCCGCGATATCCAGCACCGCCACCTCCTTGTGCGTGGCAGAGCCAACCGAGGAGAAGTTGCCGATGATCACCGCCTGGGTGGTCTGGGTGTTTATCGCAATCTTCGCCACCTTCGAGCCCACTGTGGTGGTAACGATGCCCGAGACCGGAAGCTGGGTTGCCACCAGCTTGCCCGAGACGGGATCGACAAAGGCGAGGGAGCTGATCGCGACCGTGTTGACGTGGTTGAAGAGACCACCCAGCCAGACCGTGCCATTCACCACCTGCACGTCGTTGACCACGCATCCCCCGCCGCCAGAGCACACCCGCGCGTTGAAGGGCAAGAGGGACCCATCCAGCGTGCTGACGGCCGCGACCCCCTTACGCTGCACGCCGACGCCACCAGCTGTCGGCGCAACCTGGTTGAACGCGCCGGCAACATAGAGCTTGCTGCCATCGGGTGAGGCGGCCAGACCGGTGACCGAGGCGTCGGTGTAGGTCGTGAGGGTCTTGTAGAACTGCGGCTTCCAGGTCTGGTCGACGACGTCTGTCACCGCGTTGTAGCGGAAGACGTTGTGGAACCCCGAAATGGTCGCGCCAGTGGTCCGGTCCAACACCGAGCTGATGATGCCGGCAGCGTAGATCCAGTTGCCCGCCGCACCCGAGTCGACATGCAGCAGATCCAGGACCCGACGACAGGCAGTGGGGTCAGGGACACCGGGGTAGCACTGCCCACCCAGCACTGCCGGCGTCGCGTCCGACGCAACGTCAGTAACAAGTGGCGTGGCGTCGGCCGCTCCCGCAGAAAGCGCGCTGATCCCTTGCGCCGCAACGAGGCCGGAGAGGGACAGGACCACGGCGGGCAGGTAGGACCACCGACGGGACCGAGCCTGTGAATACATGGTCATGATCTCCCTCACAGATCAAGCTGCGCTACGTCCTACCCACCCGCAGGTCGGCGCCCAGGCCGCATCAGCCGACGTGACCACCCGAGCCAGTTCGCAGCGCCGAGTGGCTCCCGGGCAAAGTTTGGCATTGTGTGGGTTGTCAGGGAAGCCCCAATCTGCGGTCATCCAGTGGGGATCTGAACGCCTACAACAGCTGTCGTATTAGCGGATACGTCGATTGGCGCACCTGGTCAACCCAGTTGGTAGCCGTAGGGTTATGGCGCCGGGAAGTACGCCAGCCTCTGTATGCTCGCGTCCCCGTTGACGTTCGTTGCATCCCCACCGATGTAGACGCCGCCGCCGGAGCTGCCACTACCGCTCAGGCCGAGACAGGATGCCCACCCGGCGCCCCGACCTGTCACGCTTGTGTTGTTCCAGGCCTTCACTGAGAATCCGTAGTTTGGGTCCGAGGCAGTCATGGAGAGTGCGGCCATGCCGTAGTGCGTCTCGTGCCCGCGTCCGGAAAGGGTCTTCTTGACCCCGTTGATTCGCACTGCGTGGTTCTGGGACTTGAAGTGCCCACCGATATAGGCGTATTCGCCTGTGTCGCAGACGGTGAACTCGGAGTCGAAGCCGGTCGCGTTCACGACGAGCGGGTAGGGGGTGTTCGGGTTGCCGTCGCTCTTGAACCGCGAGAGTGAGTCACACAGGCCGGGGTAGGCATCGAGTCCTCCGCCGCCGCTGGCTGCGATGTCGAAGTACGTGCCACTGGGGTCCCAGTCCACGTCGCGAGCCCAGGTGTCCTTCTTGCTGCACTTGGACTCGCTTGCGTTGAGATTGGTGGGGGCGTTCCAGGAGTCGACCGAGGCTGTGCCACCGGCCGAGATGTTCAGGACGGCGACCTCCTTGTGCGTGCCGGAGCCCACCGTGGCGAAGTTCCCGATGATCACGGCCTGGCTGGCCTGGTTGTTGATGGCAATCTTCGCCACCTTGGTGCCGGTCGTGGTGGTTACTACGCCCGAGATCGGAAGCTGGGTTGCACCCGGTTTGCCGGAGATGGGGTCAACGAAGGCGAGCCCGTTGATCGCCGTGCCGTTGACGTGGGTGAAGAGGCCACCCAGCCAGAGCGTGCCCTTCACGAGCTGGACGTCGTTGACAACGCAGCCTCCGCCGCCGGAGCACACCTTCGCGTTGAAGGGCAGGATCGACCCGTTGGCCGTGCTGACTGCGGCGACCCCCTTGCGCTGTACCCCGGCTGCCCCCGTTGTTGGCGCGACATTGTTGAACTTTCCGGCGACATACAGCGTGCTGCCGTCGGGCGAGGCGGCCAGACCGGTGATCGGGGCGTCGGTATAGGCAGTGAGGCTCTTGTAGAACTGCGGCTTCCAGGTCTTGTCGACCACGTGCGTCACGGCGTTGTACCGGAAGATGTTGTGGAACCCCGAGACCGTTACTCGACTGGTCCGGTCCGACACCGAGCTGATGATGCCGGCGACGTAGATCCAGTTGCCCACATGCAACAGATCCAGGACACGACGACAAGCGCTTGGGTCAGGGACACCGGGATAGCACTGCCCACCCGGCACGGCCGGGGACGTGTCTGACGCAACATCCGTGACCAGCCCCGACCTGAGCTCGGCGGCACCAACAGGAGCTGCGCTGATCCCTTGTGCCGCAACCAGGCCGGAGAGCGCCAGAAATACGGCGGGGATCCTGGACCACCGAAGGACCAGAGCTTGAGAGTGCATAGTCGTGATCTCCCTCACTGATCGGGCTCGGCTCTGAGATGCCGTACGCATCGCTGATTCGTGGGCCAAGCAAGCAATGCGACCACCCGAGCCAGCTGTGCATCCGATCGAGCTGCGAGTGATCTCGACTGCAGTTTTGCATCCTGCGGATGGTCATGGAAGGCCCAACTAGCAACCATCACAGCCGAATTCGGACCCCTACGACGTTTGTCGTACGGGTTGATCAGCCATTCGGAGGGTTGGCGCGCTCCCCCGGGCTAGTGCCGGGGCACTCCTAGGCGAAGAGCTGGATGGTGTGAACTTCCCGTCGGTTGGCGAACCGCTCATCCAGGGCCGCTGAGTACGTGGAGCGGCACCAATCTGTGCCATCCCATCCAGCGAGAGGGTTGGGAAAGGGGCCCGGAAGGCTGCGGTAATGAACCCTCGCTCCCGGGAGCAGAACGCAGTCGCCGTAGGACGGTTGCCCACAGGGCTCAGAGCTGAAGTCGCCCTGGAGGATGGTCCCGCTGCCATCTGCGTCGGAGGTGTTGGCATATGGGGGCCTGCCGCAGAAGTAGACGTAGAAGCCTGTCTCGTTCGTCAGCGTGCCGAACAGGATGGCCGTCGAACCCGAGACCAAGATCTGCGATCGCGCCACCATCGCGCCTCCGGATCCCGCCGCCAGCCACTGGGGCACGGTTGGCCCGGGGAGCTGGTGGTCATCAACACGATGGTCTTGGTCAGATTGTCGCTGCTCATCGGTTGCCCGCCGCCGACTCTGTCCCACGTGGTACCACGGCTGTCTGTCCAGCGGGTTCTTCATCGGACTCACTATCCGCCAACTGAGTGACCTTGTCCTCAGTCAATTGATGTAGTCCTGGGGCTGGGGGATGAGTCGGTCGATACGCCGGGTTC
>JBDTOA010000107.1:0-7040 GCA_039933475.1 Dermatophilaceae bacterium | reverse complement strand
TGGCGATGAACCCGGCAGCGCTCAAGGCCAACCTGGGCGACCTGCCGCGCGGCGCGATGATCATCGTCAACACCGACGAGTTCACCAAGCGCAACCTGGCCAAGGTCGGCTACGACGTCTCTCCGGTCGAGGACGGCAGCCTCGAGAGCTACCACGTGCACGGGCTCGGCCTTACCTCGATCACGGTTGACGCGCTCGGCGGCTTCGACCTGTCCCGCAAGGAGAAGGAGCGGGCCAAGAACATGTTCGCGCTCGGCCTTCTCTCGTGGCTGTACACCCGCCCGACCGACGGCACCGAGGCGTTCCTGAAGAGCAAGTTCGGGTCCAAGCCCGACATCCTCGAGGCCAACCTCGCGGCCCTGCATGCCGGCTTCAACTACGGCGAGACGACCGAGGACTTCGCGGTCACGTACGAGATCGCCCCGGCCACGATGCCTGGCGGCGCGTACCGCAACATCATCGGTAACACAGCCATGGCCTATGGCCTGGTGGCTGCGGCTCACCGCAGCGGGTTGCCACTTGCTCTCGGCGCCTACCCGATCACCCCGGCCACGGACATCCTGCACGTGCTCGCCAAGCTGAAGCGTTTCGGCGTGATCACCATGCAGGTCGAGGACGAGATCGCCGGTGTCGGCACCGCGATCGGTGCCTCGTACGGCGGTGCGCTCGGCGTCACAGCGACCTCTGGTCCTGGTGTTGCCCTCAAGTCCGAGGCCATCGGCCTCGCGGTGATGATGGAGCTGCCCCTGGTCATCGTCGACGTCCAGCGTGGTGGCCCTTCGACCGGCCTGCCCACCAAGACCGAGCAGTCCGACCTGTTGCAGGCCATGTATGGGCGCAACGGCGAGTCGCCCTGCGTGATCATCGCCCCGCAGTCGCCTGGCGACTGTTTCAACGCCGCGTTCGAAGCGGTCGAGATCGCCACGACCTACCGGACCCCGGTGTTCGTGCTCTCCGACGGCTACCTCGCGAACGGCTCCGAGCCGTGGCTCATCCCCGAGGTCGCCAAGCTTCCCGTTATCGACGTCGACTTCGCTACGGAGCCGAACGCTGTTGACGCCAAGGGTGACCCGGTGTTCCACCCGTTCCTGCGAGACCCTGAGACCCTCGCCCGCCCATGGGCGGTCCCCGGCACGCCGGGACTGGAGCACCGAGTCGGTGGCATCGAGAAGGCCGACATCACCGGCGACCTGTCCTACGACCCCGACAACCACGACAAGATGACCCGGCTTCGTCAGGCCAAGATCGACGGCATCGCCAAGAGCCTTCCAGAGCTTGTGGTGGACGACCCGTCCGGCGACGCAGAGATTCTGATCCTGGGCTGGGGCTCGACCTACGGCCCGATCGCCGAAGCCATCCGTCTGGTGCGTGCCGACGGCATCCACGTCGCACGGGCGCATCTACGCCATCTCAACCCCTTCCCATCCAACCTCGGTGAGGTCCTCGCGCGATACCAGCAGGTCATCGTTCCCGAGATGAACCTCGGCCAGCTCGCCATGATGCTGCGCGCCAAGTACCTCGTGGACGTGCAGTCCTACACGCAGGTGCGCGGGCTGCCCTTCACCTCGATCGAGCTTGCGAGCGTCCTGACCAAGGCCACAGCCAACCTGAGCGGAGCCACCCGATGACCACCATTGATCTGGGTATGCCGGGTGCGGGCACCCTTGGTGTTCCTCACCTTCACGACGACGAGCCAGCGCAGAACAAGAAGGACTTCTCCAGTGACATGGAGCCCCGCTGGTGTGCGGGTTGCGGTGACTACTCGATCCTCGCCGCGGTCCAGGGCTTCATGCCCGAGCTGGGGCTCAAGCGCGAGAACATCGTCTTCGTCTCTGGCATCGGCTGCTCCTCGCGTTTCCCGTTCTACATGAACACCTACGGGATGCACTCGATCCACGGGCGCGCCCCGGCAATCGCCACCGGCCTGGCCACAGCGCGACAGGACCTGTCCGTGTGGGTTGTCACCGGCGACGGTGATGCGCTGTCCATCGGCGGCAACCACCTGATCCATGCCATGAGGCGCAACGTCAACCTGAAGATCTTGTTGTTCAACAACCGGATCTACGGCCTGACCAAGGGTCAGTACTCCCCCACCTCCGAGTTCGGCAAGATCACCAAGTCGTCTCCGTTCGGTTCGGTCGACCGGCCCTTCAACCCGGTGTCGCTGGCCCTGGGCTCCGAGGCCACCTTCGTGGCACGCACCCTGGACACGGACCGCAAACACCTCACCTCGGTGCTTCGCGCGGCGGCAGAACATCGTGGCACCGCACTGGTCGAGATCTACCAGAACTGCCCGATCTTCAACGACGGCGCCTACGAGCTGCTCAAGGACAAGGAAGAGGCCGAGGCACGCATCGTCCACCTCAACGACGGTGAGCCGGTGCGCGTGGGTTCCGACAAGCTCGTGGCGCGCGGCGACACCGGTCACCTCGAGGTTGTGGACGCCGAGGGCGCTGACATGTCACGAGTAGTCATCCACGACGCGGGCGCCGACGACCCGTCGTCGGCCTTCCAGCTGTCCAGGCTGGACGACCCCTCCATGGCGCACATCCCGCTGGGTATCTTCCGCAACGTCTCGCGGCCGACCTACGAGGACCTGGTGCACGCGCAGATCGACGACGTCGTCAGCGACGCCGGCGGCAGCGCGTCGGATGCCGACCTGGAGAAGCTGCTCCAGGGAAACGACACCTGGACCGTCGCCAACTGACCGATCGCCGGTTGGGCGATCGCCGGTTGTCACCGATCTGACGGTACTGATCCTTGACATCCACCGATCGCTCAACCGGCCACGGGCGCGAAGCCGCACGCGGCGCGACCTACGGGGCGCTGGCCTATGTGATGTGGGGGGCGTTCCCCCTTTACTTCCATCTGCTGGCCCCTGCCGGCGCCTGGGAGATCCTGGCCCACCGCATTCTCTGGACCCTGCTCTTCTGCGGTGCGGTGCTTGTCATCCGTCGCGACCTCGCATGGGGTCGCTCGGTGTTGCACAACCCTCGCCTGCTGGGTGCCGTCACCCTGGCCGGGCTGCTGATTGCGATCAACTGGGTCATCTACGTGTCAGCGGTGGTGGCCCACCACGTCACCGAGGCCTCGCTCGGCTACTTCCTCAACCCGATCGTGACCGTGGCGATCGGCGTCCTCGTCCTGCGCGAGAAGCTGCGTTCGCTGCAGTGGCTGGCGGTGGCGATCGGGTTCGCGGCAGGGGTGTATCTGAGCATCGACTACGGGCGCCCACCGTGGATCGCCCTGAGCCTGGCTTTCTCCTTCGCCCTCTATGGCCTGATGAAGAAGCGGCTGGGCACCTCCCTGGGCGCGTTCCAGAGCCTGACCGCGGAGACGGCCGTGCTGGCGCCGATCGCGATTGCGCTCCTGGTCTGGCTCGGCGCCAGAGGTGCGACCACTTTTACGGTGGACGCCCCTTCGCACCCGCTGCTCCTGGCCTCGGCCGGCGTGGTCACGGCCACGCCGCTGCTGTTGTTCGCCGCGGCGGCCCGGCGCGTGCCTCTCGTGACCATCGGCCTGCTGCAGTTCATCACACCTGTCCTGCAGCTCCTCTGTGGCGTCCTTCTCCTCGGCGAGACTATGCGGCCCAGCCGCTGGATCGGCTTCGGAATCGTCTGGGTCGCCTTGCTGGTGCTGACCATTGACTCGATCCGCTCGGTACGCACCCGTCGCCGGCTGGCCGACGCGGCGGAGTGCTCAGCCGTCTGACCACCCGACTCGGGCTCATTCGCCTGGCCGGTGGCACGTCGGTATCACCGGTGACACCTGTTCAGGTGCCAGCAGTGATACTGCGGTACCACCCAGTCCCTGCGATCGGCGGCTGGGCTCTAGCCGACGCGGTTGACCACACCGTCGACCAGCTCCAGGAGTGCAGTGATGCCCTCGTGGGCCGGCGAGTCGGTCGCGAGCCCGATCGCCAGCGGGGCCAACAGGTCCCGCGCCTCTCGCGCCACCGCGTTCGTGCGCTGGCGCGCCTCGACCATGGCCGGGTGGACCTGTAGCAGGGCGAGGGCCTCGGCGTGCAGCGTGTCGTCACGCAGGTCGGCGTCGAGCAGGAACTTGAGCCGGTCGTCAGCAGGATCGACGGACCGGCGGGCCAGGAGCACCGGAAGAGTCGCCACGCCCTCGCGCAGGTCGGTGCCCGGAGTCTTGCCTGACTCCCCCGGCCCCGACGAGATGTCGAGCAGGTCGTCGGCGAGCTGGAAGGCAATCCCCAGCCGCTCGCCGTAGCGGCGCATGACGTCGACCGTCTCGGGAGGGCAGCCGCTGAACATCGCGCCATAGCGGGCTGCGGTGGCGATGAGTGCGCCCGTCTTGTCTGCGAGGACGCCAAGGTAGTAGTCGATCGGGTCCACGCCCTCAGGCGTCTGCCGGTCGTCGCGGATCTGCCCGGAACACAGTCGGACAAACGTCTGTGCCTGGATCTTGACCGCTTCGGCACCAAGTCCTGCCACCAGCTCCGAGGCCTTGCCGAACAGCAGGTCGCCGATCAGGATCGCGCTGGAGTTGCCGAACTCCGCGTTGGCGCTGGCGACTCCGCGTCGCAGGTCGGCCTCATCCATCACGTCGTCGTGATAGAGCGAGGCAAGGTGGGTCAGCTCGACCCCGGTTGCTGCTGAGACGACGTCCTCGTTGATACCGCTGCCGAGCTCGGCCGCCAGCAGCGTGAGCATCGGCCGGAACCGCTTGCCTCCGGCTTCGGACAGGTGCGCCGAAGCCCGGGAGATGAACGGGTCTTCGTGGTCGACGACAGTTCGCAAGAGCACGTCGACAGACGTGAGCCCTTGTTGCAGCCGTTCTGCCAGACCGGGCGAGACGCCGGGCGTCGCCGGAGAGGACTCTGCAGTCATCGCAGGAACAAGGACGACCGCGCCGCGAGGTCCAGCAGCGGTGAGGGCAGAACGCCCAGGACCAGGGTCACGAGAACGCCCACCGAGATCGCCAGCGTGGTGACGATGGACGGCGAGACCGCCTGGACCGAGTCACCGGCCGGTTCGGAGAAGTACATGAGGACGATGATACGGACGTAGACGAACGCGGCGATGGCGCTGGAGAGGACACCGACGACGGCAAGAACTGTCGCGCCGTGCCCGATAGCAGCCGAGAACACGGCGAACTTCGCGGTGAACCCTGAGGTCAGCGGGATGCCGGCGAACGCCAGAAGCAAGAAGGCGAACACCCCCGCAACCACGGGGTGGTTCCTGCCCAAACCGGCCCACTGCGAGAGATGGGTGGCTTCCGAGCCTCCGTCACGCACCAGCGACACGATCGCGAATGCCGCGATCGTGGCGAAGCCGTAGGCAACGACATAGAACATGACCGAGGAGATGCCGACCCTGTCGAAGGCCAGGAGGCCGGTCAGGACGAACCCGGCGTGCGCGATCGACGAGTAGGCAAGCAGTCGCTTGACGTCCGTCTGGGTGATCGACAGAACCGCTCCACCGACCATGGTCAGGATGGCGACGGCCCACAGACCCGGCGCCCAGTCCCAGCGGCTGTCCGCGACGCCGACGTAGACGAAGCGCAGGATCGCACCAAACGCGGCAACCTTGGTACAGGCGGCCATGAAGCCCGTGACCGGGGTGGGGGCGCCCTGATAGACGTCCGGGGTCCACGAGTGGAACGGCACTGCTCCGATCTTGAACAGCAGCCCGACCAGAACGAGCAGCACTCCGGGCACCAGCAGTCCGTCCATTCCGGACTGGGTGGCGATGGCCTTTGAGATCACGCCCAGGTTCATCGAGCCGGAGTAGCCGTACAGCAGAGCCGAGCCGAACAGGAAGAAGGCTGACGAGAAAGCCCCGAGCAGGAAGTACTTCATGGAGGCTTCCTGGGAGAGCAACCGGCGCCGGCGAGCAAGGCCCGCGAGGATGTAGAGCGGCAGCGAGAGGACTTCCAGGGCGACGAACATCGTCAGCAGGTCTCCAGCCGCCGGGAAGAGCATCATTCCCCCGACCGCGAACATGGTCAGCGGGAAGACCTCGGTGGTGGTCGCACCAGCGCGCACGGCGGCGGCCTCCTGCGGTGACCCCGGAGCCGCGGCGCCCTGGGCGGTGAAGGCGTCGGCGCCCGAGCCGTCGAACCGTTCAGCCATCGCCAGCACACTGAGGATGGACAGAGCCAGGATCGTCCCCTGCAGGAACAACGCGGGTCCGTCGATGACAACGGCGCCAGCCAGAGTGATGCCCTGATGGCTCGTGGCCAGAACCACAGCGACCAGCGCGGCCACCAGACCTGCGAGCGCAACGCCGACCTGGCCGGCATACCGCAGCGCGCGGGGGGCGAATGCCTCGACCAGGACGCCGATCATCGCCGTGCTGAAGATGATCAACATCGGCAGGATCGCGCCATAGCTGACCTTGGTCGCGACGAACGCGCTCGCCAGTCCGGACATCGAGGCGATCACTTGACAGCTCCTACGGCGGCCGGCGGGTACGTGGCTGCCGGGTCGGTGACGCCGACGTAGTGCAACGTTCGCTCGACTGCGGGGTTGATCACGTCAAGCGCGGGCTTGGGGTAGAACCCCAGAACGAAGAACGCCAGGATCAGCGGGGCAACGACCCATCTCTCGCGGTGGGTCAGGTCGGGGGTCCCGTCGACCGACTCGGGCTTGGGTCCGGTCATCATCCGTTGGTACATGAGCAGGACGTAGAGAGCGGCCAGGATGATGCCCAGCGTGCCGACCACCGCGGCAAACCGGTAGCGCTGGAAGGTACCAACCAGCACGAGGAACTCCGAGACGAAGGAGTTCAGCCCGGGCAGGGCAAGAGCCGACAGACCGGATAGCAGGAAGACCCCAGCGATCATGGGTGTCACCCGCTGCCAGCCGCCATAGTCCGGGATGCGCTTGCTGCCGCGCCGCCTGATGAGCATCGCCGCCACCAGGAACAGGGCTGCCGTGGTGAAGCCGTGGTTGACCATGTACAGCGTCGAGCCGGCCGCGCCGACCGACGTCAGGGCGAAGATACCGAGCACGATGAAACCGAAGTGGCTGATCGAGGTGTAGGCGATCAGCCGCATGATGTCGGTCTGGCCGA
>JBDTOA010000106.1:0-7085 GCA_039933475.1 Dermatophilaceae bacterium | reverse complement strand
GTCACGGTTCAGCCGACGCCAATCACCGTCCTGGAGGGGTGTCTACACCGGGCGGGTTGCCGTTGTCTGGGCGTGGTTGCCGCCGCCGTCGACGGTCCCTGGGAACACCGTGGTGCACAATGGCGACTTGGGCATGGCCATCCCCGGATCCACTCCCAGCAGCGGTGGTTCATCGTCACTGCCGGCCACCGCCCGGCGGGAACCTCGTGGCGTGTGGCCCCGGCCAGGTCGGGGTCCGCGGCGCCGCCCGGGACCACCTAATACATCCTCGCCTTCTCCGCCACGGCCACGACCGCGGACAGCTGTCGGCCGGCTGCACCGCGACGCCGCCGCCCCCACCGCGACACTCACTGTCGACCCGCGCGGGGTCGCCTACAAGGACGGCTCGGCCAAGGTCTCCGGCACGTACTCGTGCACCAACG
The DNA here is from genome assembly GCA_039933475.1 of Dermatophilaceae bacterium. Taxonomy (GTDB): domain Bacteria; phylum Actinomycetota; class Actinomycetes; order Actinomycetales; family Dermatophilaceae; genus UBA4719. The sequence goes on along the minus strand of JBDTOA010000106.1, from coordinate 6,663 downwards.
CCGACGACTACGGCTCGGACATCGAGGGAACCCTGTCCCGAAAGGTGGGCCTGATGACGATCAACGGCTTCTTCTTCGTCAGCCCGCCGATTGCGACGGAGCGGTGCACACCTGGCAGGCCGTGGCGTTCTCCGACACCCGCCTGTTCGCCGGTGGCAAGGCGGCCAACGTCTCGCTGATCTTCGCATGCAGTCTTCTTTGACTGCACCGTCGTGGAGGCCGACGCCACCGTCCAGCTCGGCCGCAACGGCAAGTAGGCCCTCGCCTCCCTGACAGACCCGATGCCCACGGGCCCGCGCCACGCGGACCGGGGGCGGGCACAATGCGGCATGCGGTGGTAGCCAGCGCCTCATGCGTTCGCCGACCACTGGGCCGGCCCCTGAGATCCATTTATGAGACCTCCGGAACATCCTTTGCGAGACAGTCCCCTCGATCAACCTCGAAGGCCTCGCTTCGTCGAGGTGGGACCTTCGTGACGCTGATGATCCCAGCAAGCTTTGCGGTTTCCCACGATGTGTCGCGTCCTCGTGGAGGCGGACCGTAGTTGGTGGCACATCCTCCGTGCCACAGACTCAGAGACGGAGATCGCCATGAAGAAACTCCTCGCCGCCGCGGCCGCCCTGCTCGCACCGATCGCGTTGGCTGTACCTCCGGCGTCAGCCGCCAGTCCCATCATCGTGCGGGTGCACGACTCGTGGTCGTGGAGCGACACCGGGGACGACTGCGGGCTCGCGCTGACCATCACCGGAGACGCACACCTCAACGTGACTGGCCGCACCGCAAAGGACATCACGCTGCCCGACGCGTGGGCGTACGGCCACGTGAGATACATGGAGACGGTCACATTGGCCACCGGCGCCGGCTCGGTGACCCAGACCTTCCGCACCAATGGCCATGACCTCGTCAACACCTACACCGAGACCGACGGCGTCGTCGTCTCGCTCTATCGCGAGTCGGCGTCATACCGGCTCCGCGACGACTCGGGAAAGCTCATCAAGCAGGTGACAGGCGCCTTCTACTACCGGGTGACCAACGACTACAACACCGGCGACCTGGTCGTCGAGCCGCTGGCCACGCACGGCAATGTCGATGACAGCTATGAATACTTCGACGCCTACTTCGCCAGCTTCTGCGACACCGTGACGCCCTACCTGACCTGACGATCCAGCTCGGCAGCGTCGAGGTAGGCCAGAACCGCCATCACCCGCTTGTTGCAGCCCTCCCCGTAGAGCCCGAGCTTGATGAAGATCTGCCGGGCGTGGGTCTCGACGGTTCGCTCCGACATGAACAACCTCGCAGCGATCGCAGGGTTGGTGGCCCCGGCCGCGATGGCCGCAAGAACGTCGTGTTCCCGGCGGGTCAGACAGGTCAGATCACCCATGCCTCGATGTTGACGAAAGCCGATTGCAGTCCGTCAACATCTGGAACCATGGGGATGAGGAGTGAGGTGGTTCGTGCGCTACCAGCTGCTGGGACAGGTCGCCGTCGAGCATGGAGGCGCCCAGCTGAACCTCGGAGGAACCCAACAGCGTCGGCTCTTGGCCGTCCTGCTGAGCCGCCGTGGCGAGGTCGTTCGCGTGGCCAACCTGGTGGACGCGCTCTGGCCCGATGGTCGCGAGCCGCAGGGCGCCGCCCGGTCGGTTCTGACTTATATCTCGCGCCTACGAGCAGCCCTCGGGCCGGGTGCAACGCTGGACACCTTGCCGCACGGCTACCGGCTCGCACCCCTCTCGAGCGAGGTGGATGCCGAGCAGTTCGAGTCACTCCTAGCCGCCGCTGACCGCTTGCTGCCCGACGCTGCCGTCCCGGCATACGACGAGGCTCTTGCACTGTGGCGCGGATCCCCCTTCGCCGAGTTCGCCGACGAGTGGTGGGCGCTGGCACACGTGACCCGACTCCAGGAGTTGCACCTGGCAGCCCGGGAGTCCCGGGCAGCTGCGCTGCTGAGCCTCGGTCGCGGCTCGGCTGTGGCTGACCTGGAGCTCCTGGTCGCCGAACAACCCACCCGGGAACGCTCGGTGAGTCTGCTCATGCAGTCGCTACTCTCGACCGGGCGTCGCTCGGAGGCACTGTCTGTGTACCGCGAGTTCTACCTCCGGCTCGCCGAGGACACCGGCCTTGAGCCGAGCGACGAGATCGCGGCGCTGGCCCGGGCCGCTGCGGCTGGCGACCCTCACCCCGTGGGGCCCGGACGGGCGCTGCGCGGCTACACGCTGTACGAGAAGATCGGTCAGGGGTCCTCCGGCTTCGTGTATGCCGCGGTGGAGCCCGGCACGAACCGCCGGGTGGCGGTCAAGGTGATCCGGCCCGAGTATGCCGACTCTGCCGACTACATCCGACGGTTCGAGGCTGAGGCGCAGGTCATCGCCCGACTCGAACACCCGCACATCGTGCCGCTCTACGACTACTGGCGGGAGCCGGGTGGTGCCTACCTCGTCATGCGCCATCTGAGCGGTGGCACGGCCCGCCAGGTGCTTATCGCCGGCGGCGTGTGGTCGCTCCGGCACGTCAGCCGCTTCGTGGAGGAGGTCGGGGGCGCGCTCGTCACGGCCCATGCCAGCGGCGTGGTCCACCGGGACGTGCGGCTGTCCAACGTCCTGCTCGACAAGGACGGCACGTGTTACCTGGCCGACTTCGGCATCGCGGCGACGGCCTCCGACGCGGACGAGACCGCTGACCTGCGTGGGTTGGCGCGGTGCGTGCACGAGCTGCTGACCGGAAGGCGAGACCTCGCCCCGGGCATCTCGCTTCCGACGCCCGGCGACGCCCACCACCTGCCACGGCTCGTCGGCTTCGACGCATACCCAGGCCTCGACCCGGTCCTCGAGCGAGCCAGCCGGGGGGCGGGTGGCTACGAGTCGGTAGCCGAGTTCATCTTGTCCTGGCGGGCGGCCACGGGTCGCCCGGACGGTGAGCTGAGCCCGCTCGGCAGCGGCACCCGCCGGGCCGTCGACGACGTCCGGAGGGTCGAGGCGGCCGCCATGGCCCGAGGTGCCGGGCTCAACCCGTACTGCGGGCTCCGACCCTTCGGCGCGGCCGAGGCCCGATCCTTCTTCGGCCGGGACCACGAGATCGCGGACGTGCTCGCGCTGCTCGACCGGCACCCGATGGTCAGCGTCGTCGGCGCCTCCGGATCCGGCAAGAGCTCGCTCGTCCGTGCGGGAGTCGTCCCGGCTCTGCGGCAGCAGGGACGGCTGGTCGTCGCGATCACCCCCGGGGAGGCACCTGACCCCGCCCTCGATGAGGCACTGCGGGAGGTGGCCGAGACCGGTACGCCAGCGGAGGCACTGCTCACGTCAGGGTCGGGGCTCGTCGTGGTCATCGACCAGTTCGAGGAGTGCTGGACGCTCTGCGCCGATGAGGTCCGGGACAGGTTCCTCACCCGGATCGCGGCCGCGATCGCGTCCGGCGTTCAAGTGCTCACGACGATTCGGGCCGACCTCTTCGACCGCCCCTTGGCCGATCCCTCGATCGGACGGCGGGTCACTGAGGGAACCTACGCGCTCACCGGGCTCTCGCCGGCCGAGCTTGGTGTGGCTGTCCGTATGCCAGCACACCAGGTCTGTGTGGAGGTCGAGGACACGGTCGTCAGTGCACTGGTCGGCGAGGCATCCCGGCAGGTCGGCGTGCTCCCCCTTTTGCAGTTCACCCTCACCGAGCTCTTCGACCTGCGACGCGACGGGCGCATCACTGAAGAGACCCTGACCGAGCTCGGCGGAATGACCGGGGCGCTCGGTCGTCGCGCGGAGGACGCGTACGGGCAGCTCGACGTCGATGCCCAGCGCGTCGTCCGGGCCGTCCTCTCGCGGTTCGTCGTCCCGGTTGATGGTGAGCCGGACGCTCGGCGCCGCGCGAGAATCTCTGAGCTTCCGGCCGGTTCTGCACCCGCGGTTGACGCCTTCGTGAGCGCGCGGCTCCTCGTCACCGACCGCGATCCGGGGACCCGCGAACCGACCATCGAGGTCGCCCACGAGGCTCTATTCCAAGCATGGCCGCGACTGAGCGGCTGGTTGCAGGAGGACCACGCCTGGCTGGCGCAGCTCCACCATCTGTCGGGCGCGGCGAGGGTCTGGGATGCCGGAGGCCAGGTTGCCACAGACCTGTACTCCCCTCCGCGGCTCCAGCTGGTCCAGGAGACCCTCGCCCTTGGGGACCGGCATCTGAGCGACTGCGAGCAGCGTTTCGTCGCAGCGAGCGCTCAGGCCCGCGACGCCCAGCAAGCGTTGGAGCGGTCCCGCGTGGCGCGGGTCCGTCGTGCCCTCGCCGGCGTAGTGGCGGCGCTCGTGATCGCGCTGCTGGCCGGGGTCGTGGCGGTGAGCCAATGGCGCACGGCGGACCACTCGGCAGCCGTGGCGTCGACCACCGCCCGCAGCGCGAAGATCGAGGCGCTGGTCGGCCGGGCTGAGCACCTTCGGCTCACCCACCGGGACGCGGCGGCGCTCTTGGCCATCGAGGCCTTCCGGCTCGCAGACACCCCCACCACCCGGGCCCAGATGCTGAGCACGTTCACCGCCTCGAACGGCTACCTGGACACCCACGTCCTGCCCGGCGCGGCGGACGTCTCACGGACCGGCATGGTCATGCCCGACGGCGTCACCGCGTTCGCTGCCGGTCCCGACCGCCTCTTCCACGACTATGACATCGACAGCGGAGCCCTTGGCCCGGCGCTTCCCTCGCTCGGCGCCGGCCTTGACCCCGTCGCGCTCATGGCCGGGTCGGCCGACGGGACCCGCCTGGCCGTCCTGCAGGCGCAGGACCCGCAGCGCACGAACACCGTTGTGGGTGTCATCGACCTCACCACCCGCAAGGCCCTGCTCGAGCGGCCCATCGCGCACTCAGGCGCCAACGGAGCCGGGGTGGCGCTCTCGGCCGACGGACGCATCTTGTACGCCTCCTGGGTCGACGGAAGCGCCGCGGCGTACCAGGTTCCTTCCGGGAAGCTGCTGGCCGCCCGCCCCCCAGCCACGTCCGACGATCCGGGTGCACCGAACGGGGGGCTGGCCCTGCTGGGCGACAGCACCCTGGTCCTGGGTGGAACGACGTCGGTCCGGGTCCTGGATGCCCACACCCTGGCGGTGCGCCGCACGATCGAGGTCCCACCGGCCAGCGCGCTGACGATCTCTGATGCCGGAGCGGGCCGGGTTGTCGGCAACGGCCCGGGCGGTACCACCGCGATCGATCTTGGCGCCGGCCGAGTGCTGTGGAAGGTCGATGGACTTGAATGCCGCTCGGCGGTGGCATCACCTACCGCGGGCACCTTCTACTGCGGCGACCCAACAGGCCGGCTGCAGGAGCTGGATGTCGCGACGGGTGCCGTACGCCGCGAGCTGGATGCCCAGAACGGCGAGGTGCAGGCGCTCTGGCGGGCCAGGGATGACACCGAGCTGGTCGCGTTCAGCAGCGACCGCCCGGTCGTGTCCCGATGGCGCCTGGACGGCGGCAACGGCATCACCGCAACGCTGCCTGGTGACCAGTCCCTGACCGCGCTCAGTGCTGACGGTTCGACCGCCGTGCTGGCGACGCGCCACCCCGGCGCGCCCCCGATCCAGGAGTGGGGGAGCCTCAGGGTGGTGTCCACCCGCACCGGAGCGGTCATTCGCGCGCTGCCCGACGACGTCATCGCGGCCGGCTGGACCGCTGGAGACCACCTCGTCGGCGCACGCACCCTGCCCAGCGGCCTGACCCAGCTCGTTGACCTGGGGGAAGGCGGCGTTAGGCCGGGCAGCACCTTTCCGGCCTACACCGGGGGTGGGGTCGCACCGGGCTATGACGTCGTCCCGAACAACGGGTTGCGCGGGCTGGACCCGGCAAAGCCGTTGTGGTTCGCCGTGCAATATCAAGACGGCCAGCGGTTCACGGTGTTGCAGGGCTCGAAGATTCTCTCGAGCACCTATTTCGAGGCCCAGAGCGCCGGGGTCGATGTCACCGGCGACGGCAAGACCGTCGTCACCGGCAGCTTCGACGGCATCGGCATCTTCGACGGCGCCAGCGGCCGCTTGCGCAAGCGCCTGGAACCGGAAGCCGGCGTGATCGCCCGGATCGGCAGGGGCGGTCACCTCATCACGGCAACGATGAGCGGAGATCTGCGCGTCTTCGACCTTGACTCGCTCGACCTGGTGCGCTCACTTCCGGGGAGCGGCGGGGCGATCACCCACTTCGCGACGTCAGCCGACGACCGCCTCCTCGTAGCCTCCGGTGACGACCATCGGATCGCCTTGTACGACACCGACACGGGCCTGCAGTACGGCACCCCGATGACCACGGCCCCGTCCGAGACGACGTTCGTCGCGTTAAGCCTCGACGGGACGACACTGGCATACGGCGGCGGGCAGGGGGCGGCGGTCAAAGTGATGAGCCTCGCGGCCGACGACCTCGTCTCGGCCGCGTGCCGGATCGCCGGACGCAACCTCACAGCGCAGGAGTGGCTGGACAACATCGGCGACCTGGCACCCCACCGAGCGACCTGCCCGCAGTTCTCCTGACCCGCGCACAACGGACCCGAGGCCCGCACAGGCGTCGTCCTGGAGCGCAGCCGGGGTCGCGCGAGCCGGCCTGAGCGAGGTGCTCGCCACACGCTGCAGGGGAAGGCCCCGCCGCCTCCACGCCACTGTGATGCTGATCTTTGACGGCCTGAACGCGTGAGGGCTCTCCGAGGCGACCCGG
>JBDTOA010000105.1:0-7091 GCA_039933475.1 Dermatophilaceae bacterium | reverse complement strand
ATGTCGACCTCGGGGTCAACTTCCGCTACTTCTTCGCCCGCAAGACCATGTTCGTGAAGTACGCCCAGGGTTTCATCGTCCTGCCGGGTGGCTTCGGCACTCTGGACGAGCTCTTCGAGGCAGTAACCCTCGTGCAGACGCGCAAGGTCACCTCTTTTCCCTTGGTGCTCCTGGGCACGGCGTACTGGGGTGGTCTGCTCGACTGGCTGCGGCACAGCGCTGTGGCCGCCGGGACCATCAACGCCAGCGACGTTGACCTGCTGCACGTGACTGACGATGTGGATGAGGCCGTTCGCATCATCGTCCGTGGCGACAACGAGATCGCCGCCAAACGTCCCGAGTGAGGATCCTCACGTGCCTGGAGCTTTGAGGATCCCTCCTCCAGCCGACTGTTTCGGACGCATACTGGACAGGTGACCATCTCGCCGCTCCCGCGACGGGGCAGCACGCTGCTCGGACGCGATGCGGCCGGGCGACGACTGCGGGTCTCGTCGCATCCGGACGCGGGTCGGGTGGTTCTCTCGATCTGGCAGGACGACGTCTGCCGGGCCACGTTGCGCCTGGCCGAGGAGGACGTCCCCGAGCTCGTGAAGATGCTCAGCTCGTCGTTGATCCAGACAGCCGTCGCGGAGTCGGACGCCGGCTAGCGTTCGTTGTGTCAGGCGAGCAGTCAGGCGAGCGCCCGCCTGGACAGGGCGGGAAGGCCGGTGCGCAACCCGGCCACCATGTCGAGCACCTGTCGGGTCTGGGCCACGTCGTGCGCCCTCACCATCCGCACCCCCTCCCAGGCCGCGATGGCTGTCGTGGCCAACGTCCCGGTGACACGGTCGGACTTGGGTCCGTCCAGCCCGAGCGTCTCCGCGATGAACTTCTTGTTGGAGACCGCGAGCAGCACCGGCCATCCGGTCTCGATCAGGGCGTCCACACGGCCGGTGACCTGCAACGAGTGATAGGTGTTCTTGCCGAAGTCCTGAGCCGCATCTATCAGCAGGCCATCCGCCCGGACCCCGGCGCTCAGGGCTCTCTCGGTCTGGGTGGCAAGGTCGGCGAGCATCTCGGCGACCACGTCGTCGTAGCGGACCCGATGGGGGTCGGTGCGTGGTGCATGGCCTCCGGTGTGGGCACACACGTAACCCGCGCCATGGGATCCGGCCACGGCCGGGAGCTCGGGTTCGTGACCTGCCCAGACATCGTTGATCAGGTCGGCGCCGGCCCCACAGGCCGCATCGCCGACGCTGACCCGCCAGGTGTCCACGCTGATCAGAATGTCGGGATGGGCTGCGCGGACTGCTTGGACGAACGGCACCACGCGGTGCAGCTCCTCGTCAGGACTCACTGCGGGCCCGGGGCCAGCCCTGACCCCTCCGACGTCGACGCCATCCGCGCCGTCGGCAACAGCCCTCGCGACGGCCGAGAGCGCCACCTCGTCGTTCAGGTAGCGCCCTGCGTCATAGAAGGAGTCGGGAGTGCGGTTGATGATGGCCAACAGCCCCGTCTCTCCCGGGGCGAAGGTGCGGTGGCGCAGACAGAGGTTGCGACCGGGTGAAACCTGGTAGGGCATGGCACGATCATCTCGTGATCGTCTTCCTGTTGCTCATCGTGGTCCTGCTGATCGGCCTGACCACCGCTGCCGTCATGGGCAGGATCGCGGGGTTCATGGCCGAACCGACCTCCAGCCACGCGTTCCCGGGGGTCCCCTCCGCATTGTCTGCGGAGGACGTCGGTGCGCTCCATTTCGACCAGGCTCTGCGGGGTTATCGCATGGACCAGGTTGATGAGGCCCTCGAGGCCCTGGCTGCCCGGCTGCGTGAGCTTGAGTCCGAGACAGCATCCCTGCCTGCGCACGGCTCAACCCAGCCTGAGCCCGCTGCCTCGCAAGGCACACCCCAAGCCCAAGCGGACCAGTGAGCGACGGGTGGGAACATTTCGCGTTGAACGCAGCGCTGCCGTGCCACCTCAACGGGTTTGGGAGGTCATCACCGACTGGGAGAGTCATGCACGCTGGATTCCGCTGACCACCATGCGCCTCGACCCGGGCCCGCCACGGGTCGGATGGTCGTTCGCCGGCCTGACCGGCGTCGGCCGGCTCCGCTTCGCCGATGTCATGCGGATCACCGAATGGTCACCTCCAGCCGGGGCCGGACCAGGGAAGTTTCGACTGGTCAAGGTCGGGCACCTGCTGGCCGGATGGGCAGAAGTGAGCGTCCTGCCCCTCGAGGGCGGCCGGCATACCCGGTTGCTGTGGCGCGAGAACATCGTGATCAGGCCGGTCGCTGTGGGCCGGCTGCTCGGGCCCCTCACGGATCGACTCAACAAGGCCTTGTTCTCCAGAGTGGTCGACGCAATGGTCGCCGAGGCGGTCGGGGCTCCAGGTCAAGGGCCCGGGCGGCAGTGAGCACCGAAGGGCTCATCACCGACGACGTGGGCGTGACCCGCTGTTCGTGGGCAACGAGCACGCAGGAGTACCTGGCGTATCACGACACCGAATGGGGAGTAGCCGTTCACGGTGAGACCGCCCTCTATGAGCGCCTGACGCTGGAGGGCTTCCAGTCAGGGCTTTCCTGGCTCACCATCTTGCGCAAGAGGGAGAGCTTCCGGGCTGCCTTTGCCGGCTTCGATGCCGAGTCGGTTGCTGCTTTCGACGACGGTGACTACGAACGACTGATGAACGACCGGTCCATCGTGCGCAACCGGCTCAAGATCAGAGCCGCCATGACCAACGCCCGAGCCGTGGTCCGGCTGCGCGACGCTGGTGGCCTCGATGAGCTCCTGTGGTCCTTCCGGCCCGCCGGGCATCTCCGACCGCGCACCCCAGCTGATGTCCCCGCGACCTCTGAAGAGTCCATAGCGCTCGCGAAAGCACTGAAACGCAACGGTTTTGCCTTCATTGGTCCGACGACGATGTATGCCACCATGCAGGCCTGCGGGCTTGTGGACGATCATCTGGCGGGTTGCTTCGGGGGTCAAGGATGCAGCGTTTGATGCCCTACTGCGCGACCATCGTGGGATGGCCCAGAGTGAGACGGTGAGCACGAGGGCGTCCGACGAGGACGACGGCACCGCGATGGGTGCGCCAGCTCCCTCTTCCTGGGAACGGGCGCTGCCCTGGGTGCTGGCACTGGCCTTCGCCGGGCTCTACGCAACGATCTCGGTGGCCCGCTTTGAGCGGATGGCGGTGCGGTCCTTCGACCTGGGCATCTTCGAGCAGGCAATCCGCCACTATGCCCACCTGCAGGCCCCGATCGTCGACCTTGAGGGTGCTGGTCACAACTTCCTGGGCGATCACTGGAACCCCGCCATCGCGGTATACGCCCCCTTCTACCGACTGTTCCCGACCCCGGTGACCTTGCTGGTCGGACAAGCTGTGGCGATCGCCCTGGGCGTTGTGCCCATGACCCGCGCGGGTATGCGGCACCTGGGTCGGTGGTCCGGCGTGGCCGTTGGTCTGGCTTTCGGGATGTCCTACGGCGTCCAGGCCGCGGTGGACTTCGACGTCCATGAGGTGTCGCTGGCGGTGCCACTGCTGGCCTTCGCGCTGGAGGCGTTCATTGATCGCCGTTGGCGACTCGTTGTGGCCTTCTCCGCTCCCTTGGTGCTGGTGAAGGAGGACCTGGGTCTGACCGTGATGGCCCTTGGCCTGGTCCTCGTGATGGTCGGGGCACGGCGATGGGGCGCCGGCCTTGCAGCCTTCGGGCTTGCGTCGGTCGTACTCACCTTCAAGGTCCTGATCCCGCACTTTGGCGCCGCCGGTGCCACCTCCCGCTTCTCCGACCTGTCATCGCAGCCCGGAGGCGAGTCCCTGCTGCATCGCGTTCTGTCGCTACCTCTTGTGGTGGCGGGCTCCGAGCCGCGCGCAACCACAGTGCTGCTGTTGTTGGGGGTGACGGTTTTCCTGTCCGCGAGGTCGCCCCTGCTGATCCTGGTGCTGCCCACCCTGGGGTGGCGCTTCCTCTCGACGAACGAGAACTTCTGGGGGCAGCTGTACCACTACGACCTGGTGCTGATGCCGATCGTGTTTGCCGCCTTGATCGACGGTGTCGTGCGGGCCCGGCGGGACACCTGGCGGCCGCTGCGCGTGTACGCCAGGGCAGCACCGACCCTGGCTCTGCTGGTGGGCCTCTTTCTCTGCAGTCGCTACCCGTTCAAGGACCTGGTCGATCCCGCGAGCTACCAGCCCAGCACTCGGGCCCCGGCCGCCGAGCGCATCCTGGCCAAGATCCCCGACGGTGCGAGCGTGGAGACCGACCTGGGCCTGATCGCCCGGCTCACGGCGCGGACGCGGGTCTTCTTCATTGGGGCGGCAGGATCGGTGGTGCCACAGTTCGTGCTCGTCACTGATACCGGCCAGATCGCTGGTCAGTCCAATCCGGTGAAGTACGCCGAGACCCTGCACCCCGGCAGCACCTACGTGCTCGTTTCCGCGGACGGCGGCTACACGTTGGTGAGACGCGTGCCGTGAACGAGCGACCTCGGGCCTAGGGCTCCGTTCTCGAGTCAGCGACCATGGAAGGCTGGCTTCTCCTTGGCGATGAACGCCTCGACCGCGGTGGCATGGTCCTTGCTCCCCCCGGTGACGGCCATCTCCTCGGCTTCCCGGGCGAGGGACTCGCCGAGCGAATGACCGGCCGAGAAGGCTACCGAGCGCCGGATGGATCCGTAGGCCAGCGTCGGGCCGGCAGCCAGGGCCCGGGCCAGCTCTGCGACGACGGCTGGCAGCTCCTCGGTTCCCACGACCCGGTTGACCAGGCCCATCTCCAGCGCCTCGACCGCCGTGACGGTGCGAGGGAACATCAACAGCTCCTTGGCCCGGGCGATGCCGATCAGTCGCGGCAGGGTCCAGCTCGCACCGGAGTCGCAGGACAGGGCGATGCCGGCAAAGGCCAGGTTGAAGCTGCCCGTGTCCACAATGATGCGCAGGTCAGCGGCGAACGCGAAGGACGCACCTGCTCCAGCGGCAACGCCGTTGATCGCTGCGATGACCGGTTTGTTCATGGTGGAGAGCAGCTGGACGATGGGGTTGTAGTGCTCAGCAACGGTTGACCAGAGGGACTGGTCATCGCTGCTGAGCAGCAGAATGTGCTCCTTGAGGTCCTGGCCGACACAGAAGGCTCGTCCGGTGCCCGTGAGAACCACACATCGGACATCGGGGTCCTGCGCGACCTGTCGAAGCACCGCCAGGAGCTGGTCCTTCGTTGCGATGTCCAGCGCATTCATCGCCTCGGGCCGGTTCAAGGTCACCGTCGCAACGCCGTCGGTCAGGTCCAGCAGGACGGTGCCTGCCGGCGTCGTGGAGCCCTGAGCCTCATCAGCGCCCTGGTCCTCTGTCACGTGAAGTCAGCTCCTTGTCTTGATGTTGGTACCGAGCCTGATCTCGTCGGCCGGCCGGCCATCTGTAGCCGCACAGCACAGTGTGTCCGATCCAGATTTCGTGCTGGGGGACGTTGGCGCGATAATGGGGGGCAAGAGGGTGCGTACGAGGGTGTGTACGACAATTGTCCCTACGCAGAACAACGGAAGAGGGATCACCAATGGCGGCGATGAAGCCGAGGACCGGAGACGGGCCGCTCGAGGTCACCAAAGAAGGTCGTGGCATCGTCCTGCGAATGCCGATCGAGGGCGGCGGACGCCTGGTCGTCGAGATGACACCGGATGAGGCCGCAGCGTTGGGTGACGCCATCAAGGGTTGTCCCGGCGTCAGCTGAGGTCTTCGCAACGCCATCGGCGACCAAGAACCAATGAGCCCTGACCGGATGCCGGCCAGGGCTCACTGCTGCTCAGGCCCGACTGTCTTTGGGGGCGCGATACAGGCAGTGTGCGGCCAGCGCCGCACAGACAAGGCCGTTGATGGCTCCGACGATGACGTCACTGAGGTGGTGCATCCCCCGGTACAACCGGGAGTAGGCGACCAGGACGGGGATGACCGAGCACACGGCTATCACCGTGCGGCGCAGCCAGGTCCGCTCGATCGTCGTGGCCATGATGGCCAAGGAGGCGTACAGCGCCACGCTCGCCCCGACATGGCCGCTGGGATAGCTGGACGTCGGAGGAGCAGGGTCCAGATGTGGGACGTCCGGGCGTGGGCGACCGATGACCAGGGTCGCTGCAACGAAGACGGCCGCTTGCAGGCTGACTGCGATGGCAGGGATGACCGCAAACCACCAGCGTCTGGTGCGCCAGAAGACCACGGCGACGGCGATCACGGTGACGCCGATGATGATCTCGGTATTGCCGATGTGCGACCAGATCGCCGTGACTGAGTCCCAGGTCGTGGTCCGGGTGTCCTGCAGCGACCGGTTCAGGTCGCTCTCGGAGTGGTTCCAGCCTTTGAGCGGCCCGGTGAACAGCTTGCCGAACGCGCTGATGGCGGCCCAGAGCAGGAGACCGGGGGCCAGCGCGAGGAGGAGGATGTCGCGCGCGGCGGTGCGTGGCACCGGTCGGGTGCCGCGACCAAGGTCAGGGGGAACCAGGAACATGTCGGATCGCACCTTCTCAGTTGTCCGTGCGGCTCCCACGTTGGGGCACCTGAGCAAGATACCGTCTGACCTTCATTAGTCGGCGGGAAATCGACTTGGATCGGGTGCGCATGGAGCTCCGAAAGCTGGGCGCGCTGCCTCGGGACCTGTTTGCCGCGGCCCTTGTCGCGTTTGTCGCTCTGCTGACCGTCTCTCTCGCAGTGTTTGGCGAACCTCTCGGGTCGTTCGGGGACATGGCTCTGGTTGACGTCGCCGAGATGTGCTTTGCCTTCTTTGGCGCGACTGGGTGCGCGGTCGGTGCCTTTCGCGCCAGCGGACGGACGCGACGCGGATGGTTGTGGCTCATGCTGGCCTGCTTCTCCTGGGGCGGGGGTCAGGCGATCTGGACCGTCTACGAGGTCTGGTTGGGGCGCGAGACCCCCTTCCCCTCGATCGCAGACATCGGGTTCATCGGTTTCGTGCCGGCCGCCGTGGCGGCCATCTGGGCGATTCCGTCGCATTCGGGAGCTGGTGACAACAAGCGTCGCCTGCTTGACGGGTTGACGGTGACCTCTGCGGTCGCGCTGATCTCATGGTCGACGGTTCTCGGGCCCACCGTCCGCGCCGGCGGGGCATCCC
>JBDTOA010000104.1:0-7104 GCA_039933475.1 Dermatophilaceae bacterium | reverse complement strand
TCAAGCCGGAAGAGCTCGGGGTGGGACGTCGTCCCAGCGCAAGTGACGCCTTCCTGGTGACGTTTGCCAAGGCGTTCGGAACCCCGAACATCTTCAGCCACGAGTCCTCCTGCCCGCTGGCGCGCAACGTGGCGCTCGAGGTCACCCTGGGCACATCTGGCGTGGCGATCGACTACTCGAAGGTGGACTACCTCATCTCCTTCGGACGCAACTACATGGAGACGCTCTCGACACCGCAGGCGCAAGGCATCGTCGCCGACCTGGCCAGAGGCGCCCGTGTTGTCTACCTCGACCCGAGGCGCACCCCGACGTCGACGACGGCGAGCACCTGGCTGCAGCCCCTCCCCGGGACCGACCTGGCCTTTGCCATGGCGATGCTCCAGGTGATGATCGCCGAGAAGCTGTACGACGCGGACTTCGTCGCGCAGTACACCGAAGGCTTCGACCAGCTTGCGGCAGCAGTCGTTGACTCCACCCCTGAGTGGGCGGCGACCAAGACTGGCATACCGGCTGGCACGATCCGCGACGTCGCACGCGACTTCGGTGCCGCCCGGCCGCGGGCCGTCGCCGACTTCGGGTGGTTCTCTGCCACCTTTGTCAACGACTTCTACCTACGTCGCGCGATCCTCGCCCTCAACGCCCTGGCCGGCAACCTCGAGGTGCCCGGCGGACTGCTCCTGGTCAAGGGTCTGAAGGCCTACGACCTGGCGCTGGGAGACTGGAAGAAGCCTGAGTTCCCGAAGGTCACCGCCGAGCGGGTGGATGGCGCCGGCGTACCCGGGAAGTTCCCGCTCACCCCCGTCAAGGACGGGCTCTGCCAGGTGCTGGCCGACTCGGTGCTCACCGGCAAGCCCTACGCGCTCAAGGCCTACATCGCGCACCGCTTCGACCCGTTCGCCGCGATTCCCGACCAGCCGCGGATGATCGAGGCCTTCAAGAAGCTCGACCTGCTGGTCAGCGTCGACGTCTACATGAGCGACACCGGCGCCTACGCGGACGTCATCCTCCCCGAGTGCACCTACCTGGAGCGCACCGACCCGGTCTTCGAGGCTTCTGGGGCGGCACCCAAGATCAAGTTCCGGCAGCAGGCGATCACCCCGCAAGGTGACGCGCGGCCCAGCTCGCAGATCTACCAGGAGCTCGCCAAGGTGATGGGCCTTGGGGACTACTTCGCCTACAAGGACATCGACGAGATCGTGGCCACCCAGCTTGCCTCCCTCGGGGTGAGCTCCGCAGAGCTGGCCAAGTCCGGCAGCTGGGCCCCGCCCGACATCAAGCCGGTCTTCCTGCGCAAGACCGATCCCAAGGCGCCGGTCAAGCTCAAGACGGCCAGCGGCAAGATCGAGCTGTTCTCCGCCGAGCTCGCCAAGCTCGGCTTCGAGCCGGCCTTGGCCTACATGGCACCTCCCGAGGCGCCCAAGGGCACGTTCCGGATGATCCAGGGCAAGTGCGCCGTGCATACCAACAGCGCCACGCAGAACGTCCCGGTGCTGTTTGAGCTGCGATCGAGCAACGAGCTGTGGATCAACCCGGTGCCGGCGGCTCGCCTGGGCATCAAGGACGGTGACGAGGTCACCGTACGAGCCGGCAAGCTCGAGCAGCACGGGGTGGCCAAGGTCACCGAGGACATCCTTGAGGGGTCTGTCTTCACCTATCACGGCTGGGGCCGGATATCGCCGGGGCTGACCCGGGTGAAGGGCAAGGGAATCGGGTTTAACGCCCTCATGCCGGTCATCACCGATCCGGTCACTGGCTCGCTGGTCATGCGGGAGACCTTCGTGGAGGTGGTGAAGTCATGAGTACTGCTACCAGGACTGCTACCAAAACAGGAGCGCCCCACAGGTACGCGATGGTGGTCGACACCAGCAAGTGCATCGGCTGCGAGGCGTGCAGCGTCGCCTGCAAGATCGAGAACCAGGTGCCTGAGGGTCACTGGCGGTCCAGGATCATGCCGCCCACGGCTGACGGCGCAAAGGTGCCGACGAAGTGGTCCTGCATGCACTGCGCCGACGCGCCCTGCGTGGAGGTCTGCCCGACCAAGGCCACCTACCGCCGCCCGGACGGGATCGTGGTCGTGGACGACGAGAAGTGCGTGGGTTGCAAGTACTGCATCGTCGCGTGCCCCTACGGCGCCCGCTACTACGACGAGAAGAAGGGCATCCCGGACAAGTGCGACCTCTGCGTCGATCGCATCGACGCAGGTCTTGAACCGGCCTGCGTGCAGACCTGCGTGGGCCGGGCACTGACCCTGGCCGACCTTTCTGACCCGAAGGACGAGGCTGCCGCCCGGATTCGCTCCGGTGAGGCCAAGCCGCTACACCCTGAACTCGGCACCAAGCCGTCCGTCTACTACGTCGTTGGGAAGTGAGCAGCATGGTATGGGGTTGGCAGATCGCGTGGTACCTCTTCCTCGGTGGCCTCGGAGCGGGAGCAACACTGACCAGTCTGGTCGCGTCCCGGGCCGGCAGCCGTTTCAGCCCGATCGAGCGAGCAGGTGCGACCTTGGCCGGGCCGGCCGTGGCGTTCGGGACCGCGCTGCTCATCGTCGACCTGGGGATGGGGCGCAGCGAGCCGTGGCGGCTCGTCTACCTCTACACGAACTGGACGTCGCCGATGACGTGGGGTACGTGGATCCTCACCCTGTTCATCCCGGTTGCCCTGCTGCACGCCCTCGCCGTCACTGAGACCCTCGGGAAGCGTTTCGAGCGGTATGTCGCACCGGTTCGCCGTATGTGCAAGCGAGGTGCCGTTGTCCTGAAGGTCGTTGTGGGTGTTCTCGCGCTGTCCACTGCCATCTACACGGGCGTACTTCTCTCGGTGCCGCCGAGCTTCCCGTTGCTGAACAGCCTGCTGCTGCCGGTGCTCTTCCTCGTCTCGGCGCTGTCGACCGGGTTGTCAGCGGCGGTCCTGGGTGGCTACCTGCTGGCACATCGCAGCGGCGTCGTGCTCGACCTGCACCAGTGGAGCCGGGTCCACATCGGCCTGCTGGTTGTGGAGTTCGCTGCGCTGATGGCCTGGTTGGGTGTGGGCTCGGCATCAGTTGCCGGCAGCGCATCGGTCCAGTCCCTGGTCTCTGGCGACCTCGCACCGGTGTTCTGGGTCGGCCTGGTCCTGGCCGGACTGGTCGGACCTGTGCTCGCCTTCGTCATCGAGTCGGGACGACGCGACCGTGGCGACGGGCTGGCGCTGGCCGGCGAGGCCGGGGTGCTTGCCGGAGGGCTGGCGCTGCGCTACCTGGTCCTGCTGGCGGCCGTGCCGGTGCTGGTCGGACCAGCGCTTTAGTAGTCAATAGGTAGGAGTCAAGAGGTGGCGGGAGTGCGTTCGGGGACGATCATCCTGATCGACCCGGACGTGCTCCACGTCGGGGTCGACCCGGACGCACTGCTGCACGATCTGCGTCGGCTTGGTGTCGGCCGAACGATGCTGGCACCCGGGCTGGCCCGCCACCCCGAGCTGATCACGGGCGCGGTCAAAGCCTGTGGCGCCCGAAGGGCCGTTGTCGTCTCCGCCAAGCTCGGGCACCCGCCGATCCCCGAGCTACGGATGTGGGGCCAGGCCGGCGGGCTGGCGCCGCTCGGCGTCAAGGTCGTTGCGCTTGACATCCTGAGTGCGGGGCGTAGCCCAGTCGAACGCCGGAGCTACGCCGTACGCATGGTGCGCTCGGCTGTGGCGGCGCTCGACGCACCCCGTACCGCCCGTGCCGTTCGCCGGCCGATCGGAGCATCACTGAGCAGACGAGCCCTGTTGAACGGCCGCGCGACCACATGGGTCCCGGTCGTCGAGGTCAAGGCCAGTGCCTGTCTGGGGCCACTGCGATGCAGTCGCTGCGTCCAGGCTTGTCCGCAGGACGCCATCCGGTTCGCGCAGGATGCGGGTGCCTCACCGACGGTGGACGTCAGTGGTTGCGAGGCCTGCTCCGCATGCCTGGAAGTCTGTCCGACAGGTGCGCTCAGCCTCGACGGGCACGAGCCGGGGACCCTTGCCCGGCGGCTACGTGCCTTGCTCAAGGCGGGTGATGGTTCGGGTGCGCCTGCGCTGGTCATCGCCTGCGAGTCTGCGGTCGCACCGCTGCATCGTCTGGGCGAGAAGGGTGGGCTCGCCGGATGGCTGGTCCTGGAGGTCGCCTGTCTTGGCGGCGTGGGCAGCGCCTGGCAGCTCGCCGCACTAGCGGCCGGAGCCCGCACCGTCCAGCTCCTCCCGTGTCAGCGCTGCATGGACCGCGGCTCCGCAACCAAGGACCTGGACTTCACCAGGAACCTCCTCGAAGCCCTCGGTGACAGGGGTGCCTCCCAACGCGTCGGGCTCCTCCCCCCGGGAGGGGGGTCGCTGAAGCGGGCGATCCGTGCGGCCAGCGGACTCAAGGCCCTGAGCGACGGGACCGGTGCGGACGGGATGCCCCACCTCTTCGCGGCCGAGACGCCGGCGCGCGTTGCCGCGTGGGCGACTGGCGAGCTTCAGCGCTTCCTGACGCCGCCGGAACAGGTCGGGCAACCGGCGCGACGACTGGTGCTGGGCGAGAGGGCGCCCCTGGGGGTGCCGCACATCGCAAAGGGGTGCACCGGTTGCGGTGTCTGCGCCCGGAACTGCCCCAACCAGGCGCTGAGCGTTGCCGCCAGCCCAGGGTGCGTCGAGCTGGTCCTGGACCCTGGAGCCTGCACGGGGTGTGGGGCCTGCATAGAACCCTGCCCCGAGGGCGTGGTCGATGTCGTCCGGGGCGTGGACCTGGACCTGCTCGCCCGCGGCCACGCGCCGATCGCCCGGGCTGAGGCGGTGGCTTGCGTCGACTGCGGCGAACCCATACCTGCACTTCCTGCCACGGCCCACCTTCCTTTGATGCCAGCCGGACTCGTCGGGCGTTGCCCCCGATGCCGTCAGGCCGCTCTGGTCGCCTCCGTATGAGCCCGTCGGTCAGGCCGTCACTGGGCGGAACGGATGTGATGGGAGCGCAGTCACCCTCGCAGAGCGCTTTCGCAAGCGACACCCGTGACCGCCAGCTGCGGGACCTGCGTATCTCCGTGACCGACAGGTGCAACTTCCGTTGTGTCTATTGCATGCCCAAGGAGACCTTCGGCGGCGACTTCGCGTTTCTGGGGCGTGACGAGCTGCTGACCTTTGAGGAGATGACGCGACTCGCCAGGATCGCCGTTAGCCACGGCGTCGTGAAGATTCGCCTCACCGGTGGGGAACCGTTGCTACGAAAGGGCCTTGACGAGCTCGTAGGCATGCTTGCAAAGCTGAAGACCCCCGCCGGAAACGACATCGACATTGCACTGACCACCAACGGGTCGGCGCTCGCCGCCAAGGCAAAGTCTCTCAAGGATGCCGGCCTCACCCGGGTGACAGTCTCTCTCGACTCCCTTGACGACGCGACCTTCAGGGCGATCAACGACGTGGACTTCCCGGTTGCCAAGGTTTTGCACGGCCTCGACGTGGCCCAACAGGTCGGCCTTGGCCCGATCAAGGTCAACATGGTGGTCAAGCGGGGCCGCAATGACCAGGACGTCGTGGCCATGGCGCGCCACTTCAAGGACTCGCCACACATCTTGCGTTTCGTCGAGTTCATGGATGTCGGCACCAGCAACGACTGGAAGAGGGGAGAGGTGGTGCCCTCGGCTGAGATCATCGAGCTCATCAACGCCGAGCTACCGCTGGACGCGGTCGCTCCGATGTATGACGGCGAGACCGCCACCAGATGGCGGTACAGAGATGGCGGCGGTGAGATCGGGGTCATCTCAAGCGTCACTCGGTCGTTCTGCCACTCGTGTACCCGGGCGCGGATCTCCACCGAGGGCAAGCTGTACACCTGTCTTTTTGCCACGGGCGGCGACGACCTGCGCGCCCTTATGCGCGGCGGGTGCTCGGACGAAGAGCTCTCGTCCGTGATGGGACGCATCTGGTCGGAGCGCACGGACCGTTATTCGGAGCTTCGGTCTGCGAAGTCCACCGAGCTGTCCGCCACCGTGAGGCCGAAGATCGAGATGTCCTACATCGGCGGATGAGGCAAAGCTGTCAGGGATTACCCATGGTCATTGGTCCGCCCATGCTCTGCCAGGCGCCGATCCCACCCGCGAGGTCGTAGACCTGCGTGAAGCTGGCGGCGGTCATCTGCTCCATCGCCGTGGCGGAGCGATTGCCGCTGCGGCAGTAGACGGCGTACGTCCCCTTCTTGTCCAGTGCCGCGATCCCGCTGGCGAAGTCTGGCCCCTCGATGTCGATGTTCTTCGCGTTCGGCAGGTGTCCGGCGGCGAACTCGGCCGGGGTGCGGACGTCGAGCACGACGGTGCCGGGCGCCTTCATCGCCGTGGAGAAGTCAGTGGCACTCAGATGAGCGCCGGTCGCCGCCTCGCTGGAGCTGGCCGCGGGAGAGCTCGACGAGCAGGCGGTGATACCGGTGACGGCGGCCATGGACAGGGCGGCGGCTGTGATCAGGCTCGCCCAGGGCCGTGAGGTGTACGTGTGCATGTGGCTCACTCCTTTGTTGCAAGGGCGGCCGGATGAGCGTCCAGCCGTGACGGGCATTGCCGGTCCGGGGTCAGAGCCTCGGGTGGACCGCCTTGAGCGTGAGCCATCCGCCGGAGAGGTTACGGGCATGGAACCCCTCGCTGAGCAGCACCCGGGTTGCGAGGTAGGAGCGTACGCCGCTGGCGCAGTGCACGCTTATCGCGCGCCCCTTCGCCGCCGTGCGGACCTCGTCGAGGCGCCCCCGAAGCTCGAGGTGGGGGATGTTGAGGGCTCCGGTGAGATGCCCCTTGCTGAACTCGGACCGCGACCGGACGTCGAGCAGAAGGGTGGTCGCCGTAGCCCCGGCCAGGTCCTCGGCCTGCCACTGGGGCATGGTCCCGTCGAGGACGTTCTGGGCGACGAACCCCAGCATGTTGACCGGGTCCTTCGCCGAGCCGTACGGCGGGGCATAGGCAAGCTCGAGCTCAGCCAGGTCGTCGGCGGTCATACCGGCCCGGATGGCCGTGGCCAGGATGTCGATGCGCTTGTCCACCCCGGCCCGGCCGACCCCCTGGGCGCCGAGCAGCGTGCCATCGGTGGCGAAGCTGGCCACCAGGTGCACCGTCTCGGATCCCGGGTAGTAGCCGGCGTGGTCGCCGGGGT
>JBDTOA010000103.1:0-7111 GCA_039933475.1 Dermatophilaceae bacterium | reverse complement strand
CGCCAGCCTGGCGGTGCTGGACCAGGCCACCAAGATCATGGAGTCGATGGGGGACTCCTACGTGTCGACCGACCACCTCCTGCTCGCGCTGGCGCGCACCGGCGACTTCGGCATCGACGGCGAGGCCGTTGCCGGTGAGATCCCCACGCTGCGGGGCGGCGCCAAGGTCACGACCGAAGACCCCGAAGCCACCTTTGACGCGCTTGCCAAGTACGGCACAGATCTGACCGCGGCCGCGCGCGAGGGCAAGCTCGACCCGGTCATCGGCCGCGACACCGAGATCCGCCGCGTCGTCCAGGTGCTCTCGCGCCGGACCAAGAACAACCCGGTCCTGATCGGTGACCCGGGCGTCGGCAAGACCGCCGTGGTCGAGGGTCTTGCGCAGCGCATCGTCAACGACGACGTCCCTGAGTCCTTGAAGGGCAAGCGTCTGATCAGCCTCGACCTGGCCGCGATGGTGGCCGGCGCGAAGTACCGCGGTGAGTTCGAGGAGCGGCTCAAGGCGGTGCTGGAGGAGATCCGCTCGGCCGGGGGTCAGGTGGTCACCTTCATCGACGAGCTGCACACCGTCGTCGGTGCCGGCGCGGCCGAGGGCAGCATGGACGCGGGAAACATGCTCAAACCTCTCCTTGCCCGCGGTGAGCTGAGGATGGTCGGAGCCACCACGCTGGACGAGTACCGCAAGCACATCGAGAAGGACGCCGCACTCGAGCGTCGCTTCCAGCAGGTGTTCGTCGGTGAGCCCAGCGTCGAGGACACCATCGCCATCCTGCGCGGGCTCAAGGAGCGCTATGAGGCCCACCACAAGGTGACGATTGCCGACAGCGCACTCGTGGCTGCGGCCACCCTGTCCGACCGGTACATCAGCGGACGGCAGCTTCCGGACAAGGCGATTGACCTGATCGACGAAGCCGCCTCCCGGCTGCGCATGGAGATCGACTCGTCGCCGGTCGAGATCGACCAGCTTCGTCGCGACGTCGACCGGCTCAAGATGGAGGAGCTCGCGCTCGAGCACGAGACGGACGATGCGTCCCGGGAGCGACTCGAACGGCTCCGCCGTGACCTCGCCGACCACTCGGAGCGGCTGTCCGCACTGACTGCCCGATGGGAGCAGGAGAAGGCAGGGCTCAACCGGGTCGGAGATCTCAAGGCCGAGATCGACGAGCTGCGCCAGCAGGCCGAGCGGATGCAGCGCGACGGCGACCTCGCCGGGGCATCCAGGTTGTTGTACGGCCAGATCCCTTCTCTCGAAAAGGATCTGGCCTCAGCCCAGGCGGCGGAAGCGACCTCCTCGACGGCCGGCGGAGATGCTCCGATGGTCAAGGAGGAGGTGGGTCCCGACGACATCGCCGATGTCATCAGCGCCTGGACCGGCATACCAGCCGGCCGGTTGCTGGAGGGCGAGACCGACAAGCTCCTGCGGATGGAGGACTTCATCGGGAAGCGCCTGATCGGCCAGCTCCCCGCTGTTCGCTCGGTCGCGGATGCCGTCAGGCGGACCCGTGCGGGCATCGCCGACCCAGACCGCCCCACCGGCTCGTTCCTTTTCCTCGGCCCCACCGGCGTCGGCAAGACCGAGCTGGCAAAGTCGCTCGCCGACTTCCTGTTCGACGACGAGCGCGCGATCGTGCGAATCGACATGAGTGAGTATTCCGAACGGCACTCGGTCGCCCGCCTGATCGGTGCGCCCCCGGGCTATGTCGGATACGAGGAGGGCGGGCAGCTCACCGAGGCGGTACGCCGTCGCCCGTATTCCGTCGTGCTGCTCGACGAGGTCGAGAAGGCTCATGAGCAGACCTTCGACATCCTGCTCCAGCTGCTCGACGACGGGCGCCTCACCGATGGCCAGGGCCGAACCGTCGACTTCCGAAACGTCATCCTGATCATGACCTCCAACCTCGGCTCGCACTACCTGATCGACCCGACGATGGCCGACAGCGCCAAGCACGAAGCCGTGATGGCAGCGGTTCGCGAGACCTTCAAGCCGGAGTTCCTCAACCGCCTGGACGAGGTCGTCATCTTCGACCCACTTTCGACCGATGAGCTAGCCGGGATCGTCGACCTGCAGGTCGCTGGGCTGGCCAAGCGGCTCGAGAGCCGCCGGATCTCCCTCGAGGTGACTTCCGCGGCACGTGAGTGGCTGGCGGTGACCGGCTACGACCCGGCATACGGGGCAAGGCCGTTGCGACGCCTCGTGCAGCACGAGATCGGGGACAGCCTGGCGCGTGCGCTGCTTGCCGGAAAGGTTCGCGACGGCGGCACCGTGGTCGTCGACCGGGACGACTCGGAGGACCACCTGGTGCTGCGCTGACCGGATCTGCTGCGCCGGCCGGGTAGCGTTTCCACCATGAGACCTCTACCGGGACGAGCGCGCGCGATGGCCCTCGCCCTGGCAGTCGTGGCAGCCCTTGGCGCCTGCAGCAATGCCGCGGACACGGGCCAGGGGAAGACTCCGGCCCAGCAGCTCGCTGCGGCCAAGTCCAGGGCAGACGCCGCAACCTCGATGCATCTGACCCTGCGCTCGAGCGGCATCCCTGAGTCGGCGAACGGGGCACTGGGCGCTGATGGCACGGGCACCCACGCGCCGGCGTTCAAGGGGACCCTGGATGCGCGCATCAGTGGCTTCCAGGCCAAGGTCGAGGTGGTGGCGGTCGACAAGCTTCTTTACCTGAAGCTCCCATTCACAACCGAGTTCGCCCAGGTTGACCCCAAGGAGTACAACGCGCCCGACCCCGCCCAGATCTTCGCACCCGAGGGCGGGATCACCTCTCTGCTGACCCAGTCAACCGACCTGGTCGAGGGAAAGGCGACGCGCCAGGGCGCCGAGGTCCTCAAGACCATCAAGGGCAAGCTGCCAGGCGCCAGCGTTACCAAGCTGCTCAACATCGGTGACGCGACCAAGACGTTCGACGTCACCTATGGGATCACCGACCCTGGCGGCGAGCTCAGGACCGTGACCATGGTGGGCCCCTTCTACCAGGGTGCCACCTCGACATACACCCTCACGCTGGACAAGTACGGCGCCCCGGTTGCGATCAGCAAGCCCTAACGGGGCTAGGACGCTGCTGGCGACCTCGTCGGTCGCCGTGGCGCTGGCAGCGGCGGACACCTATGTCGTGGTCCTGGCCCTGCCAGACATGATGGCGGGGGTCGGCCTGGGCATCGACAAGCTGCAACAGGCCACGCCGATCATCTCGGGTTTCCTGCTCGGCTACATCGCGGTTCTGCCGCTCATCGGCCGGCTCTCGGATCTGGCCTCACGCCAACGGATTCTGCTGTTCTGCCTATCGCTCTTCGTTCTCGGTTCGGCCATCACTGCCCTCTCCGTCGAGCTGCCGGTGCTGGTGGGCGGCAGGGTCCTTCAGGGCATCGGGGGTGGCGGCCTGGTGCCGGCCACCCTGGCCCTGGTTGCGGACCTGTGGCCACCCGACCGGCGCGGAACCCCGCTCGGCGTCGTCGGCGCGGTGCAGGAGCTGGGCAGTGTTCTCGGCCCGCTGCTTGGTGCTGCTGTGCTCGCTGTGGCCGGCTGGCGCGCCATCTTCTGGCTCAACGTCGTGCTCGGCATCGGGCTCGCAATGGTGCTGGTGCTCACCGGTGGCCGCGACAGTCGGCCTCGACTCCGTGTGCTGCCAACGGTTCTGGGGCTGATGGCGCTCGCCGCGGGTCTGCTTACGCTGGCGGCTCCCGCGGCCTTGGCCGACGACATCACGCTTGGTATTCCGTTCATCCCGTTCGCGGGGACAAGTCGCCTCGCGACACCCCTTGGCGTCGTCACCCTCGCGCTGTTCCTGTCTTCCCTGGCAGCCGCCCGGAGGTCGCTTCTGGACCTGTTGCGACGGGTCGACCTGTTCGGGGCGCTCTGTGTCGCCATCGCGCTCGGCTCGCTCGTGCTCACCTTCGCCACGGCCGATCCTGAGCGCGAGGTGGTGGGACCTGGGGGCTGGGCCCTCGTGCCGCTCGGCGTGCTGGCTCTGTCGGGATACACCTGGAGGCATCGCACCGCCCGCGCCCCCCTCGTGCCTCGAGGGCTGATGACCACCGGGGCCACCGGGGGTCGTTCCATGGTCGTCCCTGCACTGCTGGTCAGCACGCTGGTCGGCGTCTCGCTGGTCGCCATCGTGGTCGACGTGCCGATCCTGGCCCGCCTGACGGTGACCGGGTCCCAGACCACTGCGGCGCTGGTGCTCGTCCGGTTCCTGGTCGCCGTACCTCTTGGCGCGTTCGTCGGTGGCTGGTCTCTGCGGTGGCTCGGCGCCGGGTTCGTGGCCGCGTCCGGTCTGGCCCTCGCCGGTATCGCGCTGCTCCTCATGTCCGGGTGGGGACACGCTTCCCTGCAGTCCTGGTCGGCGACTCCAGTCCTGGCTGCAGCGGGCCTGGGCCTCGGGCTTGCCATCGCGCCGGTGAACGCCGCTGCACTGAGGTCGGCGCCGGCCGACGCTCACGGTGTCATCAGCTCTCTGGTGGTCCTGGCCCGCATGGTCGGGATGGTTGTAGGGCTCGCGCTGCTGACCGGCATCGGGCTGCACCGGTACTACGCGGCGGTCGTCGCCCTGCCCAACCAGCAGGACGTCAACGCGCTGTCGGCCGCGGGCATCGTGCAGGTGCAGACGGTCTTTCTCGGCGGCGCCGTGGCCGCCTTTCTCGCGGCCTTCATCGCCCTTGCTCTCAGCGGTCCCAGATCGCGTGAAAGTGATGGACCGGTCCGTGGCCCCGACCGATCTCGAGCTCGTCTCCCGCGGCCAACGCCGCGCTGAGCCAGCTCTTCGCGTCGAGCGCTGCCTCGAACCATGAGTCCCGTTGGGGGCTCAGGGCTGCCAGGGCGGAGGACAGGGTGCATCCGGTGCCATGGGTGTTGATGGTGTCGACCCACGGTGCCCGGAGCAAGGTCTCGCCATCGACGTCGAGCAACAGGTCCACAGCCTCGGGGCCGTCTTCACGGTGGCCACCCTTGAGCAGCACGCGGGGGGCGCCGAGCTCCTGAAGGGCCAGGGCGTGAAGGCGCATATCCGCCAGGGTGCGTGCGGGTCGGGTGTCGAGCAGGGCCGCGGCCTCGGCGATGTTCGGCGTGACCAGTGAGGCAAGCCGCATCAGGTCACGCATGGCCTGGACGGCATCGTCATCGAGCAGCCGGTCACCGCTGGTGGCGACCATCACCGGATCGAGAACCACAAAGTCGTGCGGGTGGCGTTGCAGGAAGTCCCCGACGGCACCGACGATGGCGGCATTGGCGAGCATGCCGATCTTGATCGCGTCGAGGCGTACGTCGGCGATCAGGGTCTCGAGCTGCTGGGCCACGAAATCCGTTGGCACCACGTGTACTCCGGTCACACCCTGCGTGTTCTGTGCAGTGAGGGCCGTGACCACGGACGTGCCGTAGGCACCGAGGGCAGAGAACGTCTTGAGGTCGGCCTGGATGCCGGCACCGCCGGACGGGTCGCTGCCGGCAATCGTCAGGGCTACGGGCGGCCGGCTCACGTCGATGCGCCGTCCCAGGCGACGCGCAACGCGCGGGTGGCCGCGGCCACGTCCGGCTGACCGCAGATGGCGCTGACGACGGCCGCTCCGACAGCTCCTGCCTGCCGGACCTCCGGCATCCGCTCGACGTTGATGCCGCCGATGGCCACGCACGGCCACCGGCTCGCCGACGTGATCTGGTGAAGCGTCTCCAAGCCACCGGGGGCCGCGGCGTCCAGCTTGGTTGTCGTGCCCCAGACGGGGCCGACGCCGAGGTAGTCCAGGTAGTCCATGTATTCCACAGCATGGGCGCCCAGCTCGACTGCAGCGTAGACATGTTGGACCGTCTGGACCGACAACCCCAGGTATGCCGCCTGCCCGAGCAGCGCTCGCGCCCGTCCGATGTCGAGGTCGGACTGTCCCACGTGAGCGCCGGCGGCGCCCACCGCGTCGACGAGGTGAACCCGGTCGTTGATGATCAGTGGCACACCGGTCCCCTGAAGAGCCGTCAGGACCTGGCGGCCGAGGCGCACCAGCTCGTCGTCCGTGGCGTCCGTATCGCGCAGCTGCACGGCGGTTGCCCCAGCGCCCACGGCCGCCGAAACGGTTGCGGCGACACCGAGCTCACCACACATTGCGGAGTCCGTGACGAGGTAGATCGAGAGGTCCAGTGGCGGACGGCCCATGCTCAGCTGATCCTCACCTGTGCCGCCAGCTCGGCCGGCTCGATCAGGGCAAGCTCGTCCAGCAGGGCGACCGCGAAGGTGCCCGGCCCGCGGCTCTGCTTCGCCGCGGAGTCGGCGGCAACGGTCAGGGTGGCGGTTGCCGCCGCGGCCGCGACCAGGGCATCTGGCACCACGGCGGCGAACGCCGCCATCAGCGCACCGAGGGCGCAACCAACGCCGGTCACCTGGGTCAGCCAGGGGTGGCCGTTCGAGAGGCGGACCATTCGCTCGCCGTCGGTGATGTGGTCGATCGGACCGCTCACGGCGATGACCGACTGCTGCTGCTCGGCCAGGTCCCTGGCCACTTCCGCTGCAGCCTCAGGGGAGTCCACCGACTCGACGCCCCGGCCGCCTGCGCCGCCGGCAAGCGCGAGGATCTCGGAGGCGTTGCCGCGGACGATGCTCGGCCGTGCCTCGCCGAGCAGCTGCTGGGCCAGGCTGGTCCGCCATCCCAGGGCCCCCGCGGCGACAGGGTCGAGCACCCAGGGGGTTCCCGCCGGCTTGGCGCCGGCGACTGCGAGGTGCATTGCATGGGCGGTGTCGTCGTACGGCGTACCGAGATTGACCAGCACTGCTCCGGCGATGGCGGCAAACTCACCGGCCTCGTGCGGGTTGTCGACCATCGCCGGGGCTGCGCCGACGGCCAGCAGGACGTTCGCGGTCCACCCCGCAACGACGATGTTGGTCAGGCACTGGACCAGTGGCGGCCTGTCCTGCAGCTCGGCCAGGGCGTCGCCGAGGATCTGGGGGGTCACGGTCGCGGTTGGGCTCATGGTGCTCATGCCTCAGAGGTCTGCAAGCTCGACGATGACGGGTGCGTGGTCGCTGGCGCCTTTGCCCTTGCGTTCCTCGCGGTCGATCGACGCGCCCACCACACGAGAGCTGAACGCGGGGGAGCCCAGCACGAAGTCGATCCGCATCCCGTGCCGCTT
>JBDTOA010000102.1:0-7240 GCA_039933475.1 Dermatophilaceae bacterium | reverse complement strand
TACGGCCGTGAGGGCGGCCGTCACGGCCTCGAGGGCTACGTCACGACAGGAGCGAACCGATGAGCCCCACCGCTGCCCGACGCCAGGCCACCGAGCAGAAGGCGGCCCCGGGTCATCGGATCGAGGTGCGCAAGACCTACAAGCTGTACATCGGCGGTGCGTTCCCGCGGAGCGAGTCGGGTCGCACGTACGAGGTGACGGACAGCCGCGGCAGGTTTCTGGCCAATGCAGCCATGGGTTCTCGCAAGGACGCCCGGGACGCTGTCGTTGCGGCACGGTCCGCCTTCGGCAAATGGTCGGCTGCCACCGCCTACAACCGTGGTCAGGTCCTCTATCGGGTTGCCGAGCTGATGGAGGGCCGGCGCGAACAGTTCGCTGCAGAGGTGGGCGCGGCAGAGGGGCTCACTCCCGCGCGGGCCGACAAGGTCGTCACGGCCGCCATCGACCGATGGGTCTGGTATGCCGGATGGTCGGACAAGCTCGCCCAGGTGCTGGGTGGAGTGAACCCGGTCGCCGGGCCCTACTTCAACATCTCGGCCCCAGAGCCAACAGGCGTGGTGGCTGCCCTTGCGCCGCAACGGTCCTCGCTCCTGGGCCTGGTCAGCGTGCTTGCCCCGATCGTGGTCAGCGGCAACACGACCGTGGTGCTGAGCAGCGAGAAGCGACCCCTTCCCGCCGTGACTCTCTCCGAGGTTCTTGCGACGTCCGACGTCCCGGCCGGAGTCATCAACGTGATCACCGGACGCACCGCAGAGGTCGCACCGTGGCTTGCCTCCCATCAGGACGTCAACGCCATCGACCTGGCCGGCGCTGCTGACGCGGACGACCTGGCGTGGGCAGACCTGGAGCGCGCCGGAGCCGACAACCTCAAACGCGTCCTGCGCCCAGCTGGGGGTGGGGCTGATGCGGTGGAGCCTGACTGGACGCTCACGCCGGACCTGACCCGGATCAAGGCCTACCTCGAGACGAAGACCGTCTGGCACCCAAAGGGTCGGTAGTGTGTCGCACCTTCGACGAACGCCCATGGCACTTTCGCACCGAGAGCGCCCGCGGAGAACCGCTGACACCCGGGCGCGCCGCGACGGCCGGAGGCTGGTCGTGATCGTGGCCGGCCCGAGCGGTGCCGGAAAGTCACGGCTGGCCGCCCATCTCCAGGAGCGTTACGGGTGGCCGATAGTTCACCTGGACGACTTCTACCGCGACGGCGACGACCCGACCCTGCCAACCCTGCCCATCGGCGTCACAGACTGGGACAACCCGACCTCCTGGCGAGCCGACGCGGCGGTTGAGGCACTGGTTGCCCTCTGTCAGAACGGGACCGCGGACCTGCCCACGTATGACCTCGCCTCGTCGCGCGCAGTGGGTCACTCGACCATCACCGCCGAGCCGGGTCAGCTGGTCCTGGCCGAAGGCATCTTCGCCGCCGACATCATCGCGGCCCTGCAGGAAGCCGACGCCCTTGCTGCCGCCTACTGCGTCCACAACGGTCGGTGGCGGACCTTCTGGCGCAGGCTGGTCCGCGATCTCGCCGAACGTCGCAAGCCGCCCTGGATCCTGTGGCGGCGCGGCCTCAGCCTGTGTTCACGAGAGCCCCAGATCGTGGCCCGGCATGTCGGCCTCGGAGCCCAGCCCATGTCCGCCCCCCAGGCGATGACCGCGATTGCAGCACTCGTCGGGGCGACCCGCTGGTAGCGTCGGCAGAGGTCACCGTGCTGGGGAGGCTAAGGGCCCGGCCCCCAAACCGGACATCGTTGGGCCCCAACCGATTTGAGCAAGGAGTGCGATGACGGCGAACGGCGGCTTGTCGGCACCTGGACCGCAGGATCGCGACTCAGTGCCCCCTTCGTCATACACGGGACCACCACCACCGGGTTACCCGGCGCAGCCACAGAGCGCGATGCTCACGGCACACCAGCCGGGGATCGTGCCACTTCGGCCTCTGCAGCTGGGTGACATCCTCGATGGCGCGGTCAAGGCTGTCCGCTTCAACCCGAAGTCGATGGTGGGGCTGTCCGCGCTGGTGCTGGCCGTGTTCCTGGTACCTTCCGCCGCGCTCGGGATCGGCGCAACCCATCTCACTGCCAGAGCACTGAGCAGGTTCGGGCCTGAAGCCGGCGGATTCATCGGGATCCCCTCGTCCCTGATCCAGATGACCTTCACCGAGCTCGCAACCGCCCTCCTGTCCGGACTTCTGATCCATGTGGTTGGCCAGGCGGTCCTCGGCCGCCGACCCGACCTTGCCCAGACCTGGCGATCCACCCGTGGACGACTCCGGGCGTTGATCGTGCTGGTCATCCTCAGCGGCCTGTTCGGCCTCCTGTCCTTGTTGGTGCTGACCGGACCCGGGCTACTGCTTCTGTTCAACGACAAGCCTGCCGGTGGCCTGATCCTGCTGCTGGTGGGCCTCCTCGGCCTGCTGGCCCTGACCCTGGCGGTCTCGACGAAGATCTCGATGGCAGCGCCGGCGATAGTTCTTGAAGGTCATGGCGTCCTCGCCGGGCTGCGACGCTCCTTCACCCTCACCAGAGGTGCCGCGTTCTGGCGCATCCTGGGCATCACCCTGCTGGCCGGAGTCTTCGCGGCCGTCGCAGGTGCGCTGCTGGGGCTTCCGTTCTCGGCTCTCGGCATCGGCCTCGCGGCAATGGCCGGGCAGGACACCGAGACGGGGCAGATGGTCGTCACGTTCATCTCCCACCTGTCGGCGCTGCTTTCGGGCGCCATAACCACCCCCTTCGTTGCGGCAGTGACCGGCCTGCTCTACATCGACGCCCGGATGCGCCGCGAGGCGCTGGACGTCGTACTGCTTCGCGAGGCGCAGTCCAACCCCGCACCGCGGATCTGAGCGAGCGCTCATGAGGCCGGCGAGCTGGTCGCCTCTTCGCGGCCTAGAACCCACCCCTGCCGAGGCGCGGAGATGGCTCAGCGACGAGCTTCATCGTTCCGACTACAGCAACCCATGGCTGGACTCGGCCCTCCGGTGGATCAGAGACCAGCTCACGAAGCTTCTTGATGGCGTCAACGAGCTGGCAAACAGCGGGTTCTCCCTCGTCGTCACGTTGCTTGTGGCTCTGGTCACGATCGCCATCCTGGCGTGGGTCCTGCCCAGAGTGCGTAGGGAGTCGGCGGTTGCCCGCAAGGATGGGGGGGTGCTCGTTGACCCGACGATCACCAGCAGCACCTACCGAAAGCTGGCGGCGCACGCATTCGCGGACGGGCGCTACGACGACGCCGTCCTGGACGGGTTCCGCGCCATCGCCAAGGACACCAGCGATCGATCGCTCCTCGATGACGCCCCCGGACGCACGGCACATGAGATCAGTCTTGGGTTGGCACAACCCTTCCCCCAGCTTGCCGAGCAGCTCGCCCACTGCGCCAACCTGTTCGATGCCGTTCGTTATGGCCACCGCCGCGCCACCGCGGATCAGGCCGGCCAGGTTCTGGGGCTCGATGCGGAGCTGGCCACGACCCGCCCGGTGCTGTTGTCGTCACCAATACAGGCCGCTTCTGTATGACGACTTCGACTGTTCCGCCGAGACCCCTGCGTCGCAGACGTGCTGGATGGGTCAGGCTCTCGATCGTGATCGGCGCGATTCTGGCCGTGGCCATGGCACTGACCTTGCTGGACAGGGGTGGTCGTGGCAACGCCGGCGACCTCGACCCTGCCAACCCCGGCTTCACCGGAGCCCGGGCGGTGGCCCGGGCGCTCGGCACTCACGGCGTCAAGGTGACAGTCGTCCGCGGCCAACGTGCGCTGCTCGACCAGACCGTCGACGCCACGTCCACGGTGGTGGTCACCCAGACCATCCGCCTCTCCGGACGCACGGCCCGAACGGCTCTCGCTCACTCGGCGGGCGCCGCCCAGGTCGTCCTGCTGGACCCGGACCCCGAAGTCACAGACGGCATGGGCCTGCCGGTCAGCTCCCACCTCAGTGACCTGACCGAGCCGAAAGCCGCCTGCACAGGCGCCGGGCTGGGACCGGACTTCCGGCTTTCACAGGTGGACCGGGCATACGAGGCGACGGACACAGCCACAGATGCGGGCACGGCCGTGAGCACGACCTGCTTCCCTGACGAGAAGGACGGCGGCGGCGCCTTGGTCAGCCTGCCCGGCGCCGAAGGTCGTCCGCCGGTGATCCTGGTCGGGGACGACACCCTGATCAGCAACGGCACAGTGCTGGACGCGGACAACGCCGCGATAGCCCTGCGCCTGCTCGGACAGACCCCTCACCTGATCTGGTACATCCCTTCGCTGGCCGACATCACCCCGTCCGAAAGCACGTCACGCTCCATCGCGCCAACGTGGTTCCAACCGGGTCTGGCGTTGACGGCGTCTGCCGTCGTGTTTCTCGCCGTATGGCGCGGACGTCGACTGGGGCGACTGGTCACCGAACCGCTCCCCGTCATCGTCCGGGCCATCGAGACCACCGAGAGCCGCGGACGGATGTACCGCAAGGCCAGGGACCGCACCAGAGCCCTGGCCGTGATGCGACTCGCGACACGAAGGCGACTTGCGGCATACCTTGGGCTCTCATCCTGGTCGACGCTCAGCAGCGTGGCGGCAGCATCGGCTGCAGTCAGCGGCCGCAGCTACCAGGAAGTGCTCGACCTGCTGAGCTCGTCGACAGCGCAAGACGACTCGGCCCTCCTGGAACAAGCCAACACCCTCGCAGCGCTCGAGAAGGAAGTACGCCGAACATGACGAACATCAGCCAGAGCACCCAGGCCATCGCCTCCTCCGACCAGGCCCGCGAAGCGCTGATCGCCGTCCGCCATGAGGTCGCCAAGGCAGTTGTCGGGCAGGACGCCGCCGTGTCGGGCATCATCATCGCGTTGCTCAGTCGCGGCCACATTCTGCTCGAGGGCGTGCCCGGCGTCGCCAAGACACTGCTGATCCGTGCCGTTGCTGCGGCGTTGGACGTCCAGACCAAGCGGGTTCAGTTCACGCCGGACCTCATGCCCGGCGACATCACGGGCTCGTTGATCTACGACCCGCACAGCGCCGAGTTCTCCTTCCGCGAAGGACCCGTGTTCACCAACTTGTTGCTGGCCGACGAGATCAACCGGACACCTCCCAAGACCCAGGCCGCGCTGCTGGAGTCCATGGAGGAGCGCCAGGTGTCGGTCGACGGTTCACCCCTGCGCCTGCCGTCGCCGTTCATGGTCGCGGCAACCCAGAACCCGATCGAGTACGAAGGCACCTACCCTCTGCCCGAGGCCCAGCTCGACCGGTTCCTGCTCAAGGTCGAGCTGCCGCTGCCCTCCCGCGAGGACGAGATCGAGGTGATCCACCGTCACGCCGCCGGCTTCGACCCCCGCAACCTGGTCGCGGCCGGCCTGCGCGCCGTCGCCGGCCCGGCGGACCTCGATGCCGGCGTTGCGGCGGTTCAGACGGTGAGCGTCTCGGCGGAGGTCACCGGGTACATCGTCGACATAGCGCGAGCAACGAGGCAGTCCCCGTCGCTGTCCCTGGGTGCCAGCCCCCGCGGCGCGACGGCGCTGATGGCCACCAGCCGGGCCTGGGCGTGGCTGAACGGCAGAGAGTTCGTCACCCCCGATGACGTCAAGGCGCTCGCGCACGCGACGCTCGCCCACCGGCTGGCGCTGCGACCAGAGGCCGAGCTCGAGGGTGTCAGTGTCGGTTCGGTGCTGGCCAGTGCGCTCTCCTCCGTTCCGGTCCCCCGCTGAATGGCCTTGACCGGGCGCGCACCCGCTCTCCTCTTGCTGGGACTGTTCGCCGTCTGGCTCCAGCCCACCATGACCACGGTGCGGATCTGGTGGCTGTTCACCCTGTGCGCCATCGGGCTGGACCTGCTGCTCGCAGTGAGTCCCCGCAGGCTGGAGATCAGTCGCGACAGGGTTCAGCAGGTCAGGCTCGGAGTCAGCGGTTCCACCACGCTTTGGCTGACCAACCCGACGTCGCGACGGCTGCGAGGTGCCGCTCGGGACGCCTGGCAACCCTCTGCGGGGGCCGAGGATGACCGGCATACCTTCACTGTCGGCGGCGGCGAGCGGGTCGCGGTGCGGACCGCTCTGACACCCACAAGGCGAGGGGATCGGCGGTCGGACCGGGTTACCGTTCGCAGCTTCGGGCCACTCGGGCTGGCCGCCCGTCAGCGCTCCTTCACCGTCGATGGAGTCATCCGCGCACTGCCGCCGTTCACGTCACGAAAGCATCTGCCCAGCCGGCTCGCCATCCTGCGCCAGCTCGATGGCCGATCGGCGGTACGTGTCCGTGGGGCCGGCACCGAGTTCGACTCGCTGCGCGACTATGTGGTCGGCGACGACGTCCGGAGCATCGACTGGCGGGCGACCGCTCGACGCAGCGCGGTCGTGGTTCGCACCTGGCAGCCCGAGCGCGACCGGCGCCTGATCCTGGTCCTGGACACGTCGCGAACCTCGGCCGGGCGGATAGGCGACATGCCTCGGCTGGACGCAGCCATGGATGCCTTGCTGCTGCTGGCGGCCCTTGCTTCCCGGGCCGGAGACCGGGTGGACTTCCTGGCCGGAGACCGGCAGGTTCGGGCCCGTCTCAGCGGCGCGGGCCGCACCACGCTGCTCGGCGACCTCGTGACGGCGATGGCGCCGCTGGAGCCGGCCCTGCTCGAGGCCGACTGGTCGATGATGGCCAGTGCCGTCGCCGCAATCAGCCGGCGCCGGTCACTGGTCGTCCTGCTGACCCCCCTCGAACCTGCAGCGATCGAGGAGAGTCTGCTCCCGACCCTGGCCACGCTCACCCGCCATCACCGGGTAGTGCTCGCCTCGGTCGCCGATCCTGCGCTTTCCGCCATGGCTGCGGACGTCACGAGTACCGCGCGGGTGTATGACGCTGCGGCCGCCGAGCGCACCATCGGGTTGCGCGAGCGCACTGCCGAAGTGCTGGGACGCCTTGGCGTCCATGTGATCGACGCCGAGCCCGAGCAGCTGCCCGTCGCCCTGACCGACCATTACCTGCTGCTCAAGAGCCGGGGTCTCTTGTAGATGTGGCTGGATGTGCCCGGATGTGCTGTGGCGTTGACCCTGACTGCATGCCGGCAGCTCGCCGGTGTCGGCGATCAGTGGGGCTGGCGCTGCGCAGAAAGCCGTTGTGACCGGAAACCCCATCGTGTGTCAAGGAGGCCACCAAAGGGTGCCCACGACGGGGCTCCCGGATCAGAAAGTCTGACACAAATTGTCATAATTCGAAAAACGCGGTCTGCCGGGTTTGGCCCGTCGCGCCGTCCCTAGGTTTGACGCCTTTCCC
>JBDTOA010000101.1:0-7254 GCA_039933475.1 Dermatophilaceae bacterium | reverse complement strand
GCTTCCTGGACTGGGGAAAGAGCACCCTGGCCCGGACGCCCGTCGTGGGGTCCGCCATGTACGAGACGCTGCACGGGATGAAGAAGGGCCTGAAGGACATCGTCGCGCCCCAAGGGATGTTCGAGGACCTGGGGCTTAAGTATCTCGGCCCCATCGACGGCCATGACGTGCCGGCAGTCGAGTCGGCGCTGCGCAGGGCCAGGGCGTTCGGCGGCCCGGTGCTGGTCCATGTCATCACCCAGAAGGGACGTGGGTACGCCCCTGCGCGCGAGGACGAGGCCGACCGGTTCCACGCGGTGGGAGTCATCAACCCCGAGACAGGCCTGGCGTTCGCGGAGGGCGGCCGGGTCTGGACCGATGAGTTCAGCGATGAGATGTGCCTGATCGGTGCCGAGCGCCCGGACGTCGTGGGCGTGACCGCCGCGATGATGATCCCGGTCGGCCTGGACAAGTTTGCTGAGCGTTTCCCGGACCGCGTCTTTGACGTGGGGATTGCCGAGCAGCACGCGCTGACGATGGCATCCGGACTCGCTTTCGCGGGCATGCATCCGGTGGTGGCCGTCTATGCCACCTTCCTCAACAGAGCCTTCGACCAGCTGCTGATGGACGCCGCACTGCACAAGGCGGGCGTCACCGTCGTGCTCGACCGTGCGGGGGTAACCGGAACCGATGGACCTTCGCACAACGGGATGTGGGACCTGACAATCGGCGCCATGGTGCCCGGTCTGCGTCTGGCCGCTCCTCGCGATGGCGCACAGGTGCGGCGGCTGCTCCGCGAGGCGGTCGACGTCTCCGACGGTCCAACGGTGCTGCGTTTCCCCAAGGGCGTTGTCGCTCATCCCATTGACCGAGTGCGTCAGCTCGGAGCTCTCGACGTGCTGCACGAGACCAGCCAAGGCGCCGTGGACCTGCTCATCGTCGGCGTGGGAGTCATGGCTGCAACCTCAATTGGCGTGGCGGAAAAGCTTGAGGCGCAAGGACTTTCAGTGCGTGTGGTTGATCCCCGTTGGGTGCTGCCAGTGAGCTCGGATCTGCTCAGCGCTGTCAATGAAGCCACCGCTGTTGCGGTCATCGAGGACAACCTCGTGTCCGGGGGCATCGGGTCCGCGGTCATGCTGGCCATGCGGCAGGGCGGGCACAGCGCGCCGGTGCACTGCTACGGCATACCGAAGGAGTTCTTGCACCACGCCTCGCGTGGCCAGGTGCTGGAGCAGATCGGCTTGACCCCGGACGCGATCGCGACCGCTCTCGGTACGGAGTTGCGACGCGGCTGAGTGTCGGGTAGCCGTGCCGTTGGCGGGTTTCCATCACCAATGCGGCAGCAAGGACAGCCAATGGTGATGGAAACCCGCTAGCGCGTGGTGGGACAGCTCAGATGTCGCGGAAGGTCTCGACGGTCGCCCCGAGGGCATTGAGCCGCTGGGCCAGGTCCTCGTAGCCGCGGTTGATCACGTACACGTTGCGCAGCACCGAGGTACCCGGCGCCGCGAGCATCGCGAGCAGCACGACCACGGCCGGGCGTAGCGCCGGAGGGCAGATGACCTCTGAGGCGCGCCAGCGGGTTGGCCCCTCGATCAGGACCCGATGAGGGTCGAGGAGCTGGACCTTGGCACCCAGCTTGGTGAGCTCGGTGAGATAGATCGCGCGGTTGTCGTACACCCAGTCATGGATCATCGTCGCGCCGGTCGCGGTGGCCGCAATGATGGCAAAGAACGGCAGGTTGTCGATGTTCAGACCGGGAAACGGCATCGGGTGGATCTTGTCGATGGGTGCGTGAAGCGGTCCGGGGACGGTCGTGAGGTCGACCAGTCGGGTGTGACCGTTCGCGGAGTGGTACTCGTCGGTCATCAGGTACTTCATTCCCATGCCTTCGAGCAGGGCGAGCTCTATCTCAAGGAACTCGATGGGCACCCTGCGAATGGTGATCACGGACTGGGTGACAACGGCCGCAGCCAGCAGACTCATCGCCTCGATCGGGTCCTCGGAGGGCGAGAACTCCACGTCGATGTCGATGTCACCTCTTCCGTGGATGGTCAGGGTGGTGCTGCCGATTCCCTCGATGTTCACCCCCAGTGCTTCGAGGAAGAAGCAGAGGTCCTGAACCATGTAGTTGGGGCTGGCGTTGCGGATGACGGTGACCCCGTCGTGGCGAGCGGCGGCCATCAGCGCGTTCTCCGTCACCGTGTCTCCACGCTCAGTCAGGACGATTGCTGCATGTGGGGTGACGGCGTGGTCGACCTTGGCGTCGTAGAACCCGGATACCGCAGTGATATTGAGGCCGAAGGCGCGCAGTGCCTGCATGTGAGGCTCGACCGTTCGGGTTCCGAGGTCACAGCCCCCGACGTAGGGCAGGCGGAACTCGTCCAGCTCGTGCAGCAGCGGCCCCAGGAACATGATGACGGTGCGGGTCCGGCGCGCAGCGTCCATGTCCATCGCAGCGAGGTTGAGGTGGGCCGGGGGAGTGATCTCCAGGTCGTTGCTGTCCGGCAGCCACCGCGTCTTCACACCGATGCTGGTCAGGACCTCGACGATGCGGTTGACCTCTTCGATGCGCGCGAGGTTGCGCAAGGTGGTGCGACCGTGGTTGAGCAGTGACGCGCACAAGAGGGCGACCGCGGCGTTCTTGCTCGTCTTGATGTCGATCGTGCCCGAAAGCTTGGTCCCTCCGACGATGCGCAGGTGCTGAGGACCAGAGTGCCCGAGCGAGACGAACTCGGAGTCCAGCCTCCCGCCGATGCGAGCGAGCATCTCAAGGCTGAGATTCTGCTTGCCCTGCTCGATGCGGGCGACCGCGCTCTGGCTGGTGCCTAATGCCTCCGCAAGATCGTTCTGGGTCAGTCCCTGGTGACGCCGGGCTTCCCGGATCAGGGTGCCTATCCGGGCCAGGTAGTTCTCCTTCATGTGGGCGACTATAGATCACATGTGAGATACGCATGATGTTCAGGGCTTGGTGTGTGCGCCGATCAGGATGTGCTAATCAGATCGTCGCAAGCACGCCGTGCGCTTCGACCGGGTTGCAGGACAACCAGGGGTATTCGCGGGTGCTCGCCTCCGGATCGAAGGTCAGGTCGCACGTGTCCATGGCGAGTGAGGCTCGGGCAAGCCGGGCCAGGGTCGGGTTGAAGGGTCCGGCGAGAAGACCCATGACCTGCAACGCCGGCCGCGGCACGTGATGGAGCTCGCCGCTCCACCCCATCGAGCCCTGGACCAGTCGAGCCAGCTGGTTGAGCGTGATGTTCCCCGGTCCGCCCACCTCGATCACCCGTCCTCGCAGGTTCGCGTGCAGCGTCGCATGGACAACCGCCGGGGCCACGTCCTGCACCGAGACGAAGTTGATCGGGTTCTCGCCGCGCCCGAAGACCCGTGGTCGCCCGGAGGCCCCGGCGGTCTGCTGAAGGAGCTCCACCCAGGTCTCGACGAATGCGTTGCTGCGCAAGACGGTCCATGGCACACCGCTTGCCCGTAGATGTTCCTCGGCGGCCCATTTCATCCGGAAGAGCTCCATGGGGTGGTCGGGGGAGGCGCCGACGGTCGAGACCAGGATGACGTCAGGAGGCGGGTTCGCGGCTGCCGCGGCTTCGACCAGGTTGTGGTTGCCGTCACGGTCGACGTTCGCCGGCGTGACACCGCCCGAGCCGGCCAGTCCCTGAACTGCGGACACCACCGTCGACACTCCGGACAGTGCCGGCCCCAGGCACCCCACGTCGCGAACATCGCCCTTGACGAGCTCAACCCCGGATCTGCTGAAACCCGTTACGGCAGAGGGGTCTCGGGTCAGCACACGGACAGACTGCCCCTTCCTCACCAGGCCATCCGCAACCAGCCGTCCGAGACGACCCGAACCCCCAGCTACGAGAATCATGCTTGGCTCGCCACCTGCGCGCGGACTGCGGCGTTGACGTCGCCGGTGTCGCTCTCGACCGGTTCGAGGTAGAACCTGGCAGCTGAGATCTGGTCTTTGCTCACAGTGAAGATGACCACCCCGCGCATCAGGTGGGGTGTGCCGTCGCGGCGCGTCCCGCTCATCCGCCATTCTGTCCACGCGGTCTCGCCCTGCTCGTTCCGTGCGATGATCTCGGCCACGAGGTCTGGCACGCCGGCAAAGATCTGCGACCAGTTGAGCCGGACCTGTTGGCTGCCAGTGAACCCTCGCAGTGGGTGGGCGGGTGTCTCGTTGACGTAGTCCGAGGCGAAACAGCTGACGAGAGCGTCCAGGTCGTGGGCATTCGTCGCCTTCAGCAGACGGTCGACAACCGCCCGGCTCGACGTGCCCCGGGCTCCGTTCTCCATGGTTCCCTCCTGAGATATGACGTGATCCCGGACGGTCACACGTATGGGGACTTATTCCGATACAGTGAACTGTATTCGATATAGGGAATGATGCTCGTGTCGCGAACCACCGTCAAGACCACCACCCGGCGATACGACTCGTCTCGTCGCCAGGACGCAGCACAGACGCGCCGCCTTGCCCTGCTCGATGCTGCGAGACGCCGTTTCCTGGGTAATGGGTACGCCGCGACGACAGTGGCGTCGATCGCGTCAGATGCCGGGGTCTCCGTCGAGACGCTCTACAAGGCCTTTGGCGGCAAGCCGGGTCTGGTCCGGGCGCTGTGGGAGTCGGGACTGGCCGGAGAGGGTCCGGTTCACGCTGAGATCCGGTCCGATGAGGTTTCCCAGGCGGAGAGCAATCCGTACGCCATCATCGAGAACTGGGCCACGTTGAGCACCGAGGTGGCACCGCTGGCGGCGCCGGTTCTGTTGCTTGTCCGGAGTGCTGCTGCGACCGACCCCGAGATGGCGGCGCTGAAGGAGGAGATCGACTCCCAGCGGCTGACGCGGATGACGCACAACGCCGATGTCCTGGCCAAGGCCGGTCACCTGCGCGAGGGCGTCACGCTCGACCAGGCCCGCGACATCCTGTTTACGTACACAACTCCCGAGATCTTCGAGCAGCTCGTGCTTCGCCAAGGCTGGTCGCTCGGTGACTTCGCGCAGTTTCTGCGGCGAGGCCTCGCCTCAGCCCTGCTCTGAGGCGTTCGCTTGGCGCTGGGGCGATGGCTCAGGCAGGGACGCTGGCCACGCCCTGAGGCAGGAACGGTCTCCCGTTGACCTTCGCCGAGATGCCGGTGCGATCCAGCAGCGGGGTCAGCCCGCCGTTCCAGAACGGGAACCCGGCGCCGGTGATCATGGCGAGGTCGATGTCCATCGGTGCCGCCACGACCCCTTCCTCGAGCATCAGCGAGGCCTCTTGAGCCAGCGCCGAAAGCACCTGCTCGCGGACCTGGGCCGAGTCGAGGACCACCGGGTGGGTGGCGACCTCCATCAGGGATGCAACTTCGGGGTCCAGAACCGGTTTTCCCTCGGGAAAGACGTAGAACCCGCGCTTGCCGGCGGCAACCAGACGGCGCAGGCTCTCGGAGACGTAGAAGCGCTCTGGGAAGGCCAGGTGCAGGCTCTCGTTGTTGTGGAGCGCGATGGCGGGGCCGACCAGACCGATGAGGACGAAAGGCGGCATCGGCGCGACTCCGGCGAAAGCGCGATCAGCCACCTCCACCGGCGTGCCCTCGTCCACGATGCGGCCGACCTCGCCCATGAACCGTCCGAGCAGCCGGTTGGCGATGAAGGAAGGCGAGTCGTTGACCAGGATGGCGGTCTTCTTCAACAGGGCGCCGACGGCGAAGGCGGTTGCCAGGCTGCTGTCGTCGGTCTTCGCTCCCCGCACGATCTCCAGCAGCGGCATGACTGCCACCGGGTTGAAGAAGTGAAAGCCCACCACTCGCTCGGGGCTCTTCAGATCGGCGGCCATCTCCGTGACCGAGAGCGAGGACGTGTTGGTCGAGAGAACACATTCGGGCGCGACAACAGCCTCGATGTCTGCGAACACCTGCTTCTTGGTGGCCATGTCCTCGAAGACTGCCTCGATGACGAAGCCGGCATCGGCGAAGTCATCCTTGTTGGTTGAGCCGCTGACCAGAGCCTTGAGCCGGTTGGCACGATCTGGCCGGATCCGCCCCCGAGCGAGGAGCTTGTCGATCTCGGCGCGAACATAGCCCAGCCCCTTGTCGACGCGCTCCTGGTCGAGGTCGGTCATGACGACGGGGACCTCGAGCCGCTGGGCGAAGAGCAGCGCCAGCTGGCTGGCCATCAGCCCCGCGCCGACGATGCCGACCTTGGTCACCGGGCGGGCCAGCGAGCGGTCCGGGGCACCGGCGGGACGTTTGGCCCGCTTCTGGACGAGGTCGAACGCGTAGAGGCTGCTGCGCAGCTCATCACCCATCAGCAGGTCGGCGAGGGTGTTGTCCTCGGCAGCGTAAGCCTCCTCGCGGCTGGCGGTGCGAGCCGCGGATACCAGGTCGAGGGCTCGCAGCGGTGCAGGTGCAGCACCACCGGTCTTGGCCCTGACCAGCCCCTTCGCGGTCGCAAGGGCCCGTTCCCAGGTGGCTTCGTCTCGGTCGATGGCGGGTCGGTCGACGCGGATCTGGCCGCGGATGATCGCGGCAGCCCACGCGAGCGAGTCCTCGAGGAACGTTGCCGGCTCGAAGAGGGCGTCAGCGATCCCGAGCTCGAAGGCCTGCGTCCCCTTGAGCATCCGGTTGGTGTTCAGCGGGTTCTCGATGATGACCTTCAGCGCGCCCTCGACCCCGATGAGGTTCGGCAGCAGGTAGCAGCCACCCCACCCGGGAACCAGCCCGAGAAAACACTCCGGCAGCGCGAGGGCGGGCACGCCTGCAGAGATGCTCCTGTATGCCGCGCTGAGCGCGATCTCGACGCCGCCTCCCATGGCCGCGCCGTTGACGAACGCGAAGGTCGGAACAGGCAGGGTGCGGAGCTGTTCGAAGGTTCTGTGCCCGAGCCGGCCGATGGCCAGGGCCTGCTCGCGGGTGGTCACCTTCGGGACACCCGTGAGGTCGGCGCCCACCGCGAAGATGAACGGCTTTCCGGTGATCCCCACGCCGACGATCTCTCCGCCCTCGGCGCGGGCGCGGGCAGCTGCGAGCACGTCCGACAGACCCGCCAGGGTGGCCGGCCCAAAGGTGTTGGGCTTGGTGTGGTCGAAGCCGTTGTCCAGCGTGATCAGTACGAACGTCCCGGCATGCCCGGGCAGCTCGACGTCGCGCGCGAGGGCCTTGGTGATGACCTCATTCCCGAAGGCGGCGCTCAGGTCGACACTCATCAGGCCACCGCCGTCGTCGTGTTGAGCTCGTTCATCTCGTCCTTCTCGTAGTCCACGTGGTGCGGGTTCTCCCAGATCAC
>JBDTOA010000100.1:0-7275 GCA_039933475.1 Dermatophilaceae bacterium | reverse complement strand
GCCATGATCTTCAAAGCCGTGGGCGACGGGCGCCCCTACCCTGAGCACGGACTGGAGACCGCCCGCGACTGGGCCGATGTCCCGCCACGTATGGTCCGGCTCGATGAGCTCGTCACCACCAAGCGCAACCTGGACCTGGCTGTGCTGGTGTCAGAGGACTCCACCTTCTACGGCGACCTGTTTGCCCATGTTGTGCAGTGGCGGGACGCGCTCTATCTCGAGGACGGACTGCACCGGGCCCTCCGCGCTGCGCTTCAACAACGACCAGTTCTTCATGCCCGCGTACTGGTGCTTGAGTAGGCGCGCTGTCATCATCAGTGAGGTAGGGCTTACTGACTTGGGGGTGGCAGAGGATGGATCACGCGGGGGAAACTGGGGTGTCCATTCGACGCAGACGTCAGCGACGTCGCGCGACAATCACCTTGACCCTCGTCGGACTGGTGATGCTGGGGACCTTCGCCTACGCCGCGGCCTACTTCCAGGGGTGGGTGGCTGCCACGCCCCGCAGCTCCCAGGCCGCCCCTGCCTGTCAGGTGGCGGCCGCTGCCGCCCTGACGCCGAGCGCCGTCACCTTGAACGTGTACAACGCGACGAACCGCGACGGCTTGGCGAAGTCGGTCGCAAAATCGTTGCTGACACAAGGTTTCAAGATCGGAAAGGTCACCAACGACCCCTTGGGCAAGCCGATCGCCGGTGTCGGCGAAGTGCGTCACGGAAAGCTTGGCGCCGCCAACGCCGCTCTCGTAGCAAAGCGGCTGCCAGGCGCCAAGATAGTGCTCGACAAGAGGACTGACAACTCGGTCGATCTCGTTCTGGGCAACCGGTTCTCGTCCCTGCGCGCCCCCTCGCGAGTCGTGCCGGCGCAAGCGACAAAACCCACGACCGGGCCTGCTCCGTCCTGCTGAGAGCCCCGGTCTGTTGCGTACCCCTGCAGTTCCGTCAGACCCACCACTCACCTGGGCCCGATCGGCGCCGAGTCACAGACCCTAGGTTGCGTCCTCGTCATAGGGCGTTGGCGCATCCAGGTCACGAGGCTTTGGCGATGACTGCGCTTTGTCCGCGCCGGCCCTGCTTTCGTCTGGGCTGCTTTCCTCGGGCCCGTCATCCAAGAG
The DNA here is from genome assembly GCA_039933475.1 of Dermatophilaceae bacterium. GTDB lineage: Bacteria > Actinomycetota > Actinomycetes > Actinomycetales > Dermatophilaceae > UBA4719. The sequence continues at coordinate 6,163 of JBDTOA010000100.1, read as the reverse complement.
GGCCTCACGAACTATTCGGCGGGGGTCGTACTGGCGGAAGTCGTACTGCTTCCAGTCGACGTTGTCGAACTCGGGTCCCATCTGTTCGCGCAGCTGCACCGTTGCCGCGTTTGCCAGGCCCTTGAGCTGTCTGACCATCCTGGCCAGCTTGGCGGAATACTCAGGCATCCGCTCAGGGCCGATCACCAACAGGGCGATGACGACGAGAACCACGAACTCCCAACCGTTGATGTCGAACAATGTGACCTCATCTTTTTCGTGGAGGCATTCAGCTGGCCGCTTGCAGTGTCATCTTGACACTTCGTTCCGTCGTTCCGCGCCGAACGGTCATGACTACCTGGTCACCAACGGATCTCGCCCTGATGGCGACGACGAACTCGTCCGGGCCTGTGACCGGCTTCCCGTCGAAGGTGATGATCACATCGCCGGGACGCAGCCCAGCCTTGTCTGCCGGTCCTCCCTTGGTGATCGGCGGGTTCCCGTTGGTGGCAGAAGGAGCGATCTTGACGCCAACACCCTTGTAGGTGGTGTCGATGAGGACCCCGATGACCGGGTGCGTGGCCTTGCCGGTGGAAATCAGCTGGTCAGCAGTCTTGCGCGCCTGGTCGCTGGGAATCGCGAAGCCCACACCGATGCTTCCCACCTGGGTCTCTGCACCCGGGATACGGGCGATCGCGGAGTTGACCCCGATGACGCGCCCTGCCATGTCGAGCAGGGGACCGCCGGAGTTGCCGGGGTTGATCGCCGCGTCGGTCTGGATGGCGTTGATGAACGAGGTCGTCGAGTCAGCGGCCCCGCCAGGGGTCACGGGACGGTTGAGTGCGCTCACGATGCCGCTGGTGACCGTGCTCTCCAGCCCCAGAGGAGCACCCACCGCGATGACGGGGTCGCCCACGACAACCGACGAGGAGGACCCCAGGGGAAGCACCGGCAGGCCAGTGCGCCCCACCCGGATCACGGCCAGGTCGTACGACGCATCGCGGCCGACAACCTTGGCCGCAGCGCTCTTGCCGTCGGAGAAGATGACGGTGATCTTGCCCGACGGCCCCGCAGCCGCCACAACATGGTTGTTGGTGAGGATGTAGCCGTCCTGGCGCAGCACGAACCCGGACCCGGTGCCGGCCGCGTCCGCTCCCTCGACCTTGATCGTCACGACGCTCGGCAGGCTCCTGGCGGCGATGTCGGCAATCGACCCTTGCGGACGGGCGGTCGAACCTGCCGGCGGAACAGGCAACGCTGGTGAACCGCCATCACGCCGGTTCACCAGCAGACCACCGACGATGCCGCCGAACACTGCGGCCACCAGTGCCAATGCGACAGCGCCAGCGACGACTGCCGTGATGACGCCAGCGCCAAGACCTCTTGTGGCGCCCCCGTTCGCGGAGGAACCGTTGGCGACCGGCGGGCTGGCGGACGGCTCGAGGGCGGGAAGCCACGGCAGGGTCGGTTGCGCCCCGGGGGGCCCTGCCGGTGCAGGTTCATCGGGAAACGGAGGCTGGTGCTCAAAGGGGCCCCCGGACGGCGGAGGGTAGCTGATGACGTCGTGGGTCATCGTCTGTGCAGGATCTGCGGTGGTCTGGGCCGGCTGGGCGACCGGCAACGGCTCGGTCTCCTGGTGGTCCCGACCCTCGGCGGGCCCCTGCTCCTGGTTCATGGCTTGATTGTCCCCAACGCCGTTACCTGCGACAGGCCGGCCCAAGGTCCGCCGACCGGGACAGCCGACCCTGCGATGGCATAGGCCGTGAGGCCGGTGGACATGACGCTGCCAGTCGTCGACGCCGGTTGGGTGCTCAGGAACGGGGCGAGGTGACTGTTCGACGCCGTGCCACTGAATTGGCGGGCGTTCGATGCCGGGGCGGCCACACGTAGCCCCTGGGAGGCCGGCGAGGCACTTACGCCGCTTATGCCCATGCTCCACGCCGCCGCTGCCGAAGCGCCTGCTGCCAGGCTCGCGAGCATCGCCGCCCGCACGGGAGAGCGGTGCATGGCAGGTGCGGACCGACCCACGACCACAAGCCGCCGGTGAGGAAGGCCCACGGGGGCTGCGGGCACCGCTGCGGGCCCTGCCGCGAGATCGAGCTCCAGCAACGCCGACTCCAGCCGGCTCGGCAACCTTGGGGTGGCGGCGGTGCGCAGCGAGCTGAGCAGCCGGCGCTCTCCCTCGACCGCGCACTGACAGCGGGGACAGATCGCAACGTGTCGGTCGCAGGCCAGCAGTGCTGCGGCCGGAAGGGTCCGATCGGCGTACGCGCTCAGCACCGGGTGCACATGCCGTGAGCCGATAGCCGAGCGCGACCGCAGGATGAAGCTCATCGGGTCCCCGGCACTACCCGTCCCAACGCAAAGCCCCGGCGGGCCCGCGTCGGCGAGACCGTTCTGGAGGGATCTGGAGCGCGATGTGCAAGGGCCTCGCGCAGCTGTGAGCGACCTCGGTGGATTCGCGAACGGACGGTACCGAGCTTGATCCCCAGGGTGGTGGCGATCTCCTCGTAGGACAGACCCTCGATGTCGCACAACACAACAGCAGCGCGGAAATCCGGGGTGAGGGCGTCCAGCGCACGCTGGACATCGTCGTCGAAATGGGTTTCGGTGTAATGCTGCTCGGGACCGGGCTCACGGGTGGGCAGTCGTGCAGCGGACTCGTCCGAGAGCGCGTCGAAACGGATTCGCTGCTTGCGGCGCATCTTGTCGAGGAAGACGTTGGTGGTGATGCGGTGCAGCCATCCCTCGAATGTGCCCGGCTGGTAGGAGTGCAGCGATCGGAAGACACGGATGAAGACGTCGTGGGTCAGGTCCTCCGCGTCGTACATGTTCCCGGTGAGGCGGTAGGCGAGGCGGTAGACACGCGCCGAGTGCTGCGTGACGATCTCTTCCCAGGTCGGTGGGACCCATGCCTGCCCGTTGGTCTCCGTGGGCTCGATCTCATGCTGCATGTCGGCGCGGTCACTGGTGGTCGTGGTCACGTCATCTTCCTTCGGCTGGCGCAAAGTCAGCTCCAGAGTCTCGGAGCGGACCGTTGTAGCGGGTCTGAATCATTCGGAGTCGTTCGGACTTGCTGATACCCACAATGGTTCCGGACGAACCTGAGAGTTTACTGGGTATCTCGGTGGGTCACCCTGCGTATCCGGCGAACTCCTCTTAGCGGGAGTCGGCACGGGCGGGACAGTAGGGTAACGCTCATGAGCGCACAGAAATCAGCCACTTGGGCCTACTCCGAGGACTTCATTGCCGAGGACGAGGTCATCGAGGCGGCCAGGCTGCGCGGCGAAGAGCTTGGGTGCACCCCTGTCATGGCCTCGGTGGGGGCTGTTCTGCGGCTGCTGGCTGCGTCGGCCGGCGCCAAGGCTGTGGTCGAGGTCGGCACGGGCGCGGGCGTCTCGGGCCTGTGGCTGCTGGCCGGTATGCCCTCGGACGGCATCCTGACGACCATCGACATCGAGGCCGAGCATCAACGCGCGGCCAGGGCGGCGTACGCGGCTGCTGGCATCGCACCACAGCGCACCCGAGTGATCGCGGGCCCTGCCCTGGACGTTCTCCCCCGGTTGACCGACGGGGCATACGACATGGTGGTGATCGACGGCGACAAGCGGGAGTATCCGCTGTACGTCGAGCAGGCCCTTCGTCTCCTGCGCTCCGGCGGCGTCCTCGCGCTGGACAACATGCTCTGGCACGACCTTGTGGCCGACCCGGCCACCCGCGACGAGACCACAACGGCGCTGCGAGACCTGGGCAAGACACTGCGCGACAACGAGCTGCTGGTGACCGCGCTACTGCCTGTCGGCGACGGGCTGCTGACCGCTGTCAAGCGCTAGCCGACCCAGCTCGGCTCGACTCGGCTCGACTCAGTCCTCAGGGCGCCTCAGATACGTGGGTCCTCAGGGGGCAGCGGCTCGGTATAGCCGGCGCGCGCCTCGTGGTGCACGATGTCGGTCCGCCGGGCGGTGTTGGCCAGAACCAGTGAGATGACCAGACCGGCGACGCCCACCACCATGAGAACGACTCCCACCGTGGACACGCTTATGCCGCTGACCTGCGTCGTCACCGCAAACTTCAGGATCGCGCCAACCGCGATCAGTAACAAGCTGGAACCGATTCGCATCGGCCGACCTCCTTCGTCACGCACGTGGACCCCGATGCTCTAGAGGTATGCGGCCTCAGATCTGTGCAGCCGTCCCGGGGCAGGTTGCCCTAGGGTACCCGCGATGGGGACCTACCAAGGGTTACCTCACCGCTTTTCTGGAGTTTTCGGCGTGCGCTTAGCCTTGTCGCTCAACGGCTCTCCTGACCGGGCGAGCCCGCGCGCATGAAATCGGCGCCATGTGGGTATGAATTGGTTGTCAGCGCGCATCGACGAAAGGAATCTCAGATGATCGTCCTTGGGATCGTGCTTGTCGTGGTGGGAGTTATTGCGAAGATCGCCATTTTGGAAACCATCGGCGTGATTCTGGTGGTCGTTGGCGTGATTCTCTGGGTTCTTGGCTCCATGGGTCGGGCCGTCGGAGGACGCAAGCACTACTACTGACAGCTACCCAGAGCCGCTGACAGCTACTCATAGCTATCGCGGCCGAAGGCCATTGTGAGCGACCTGCCCCAGGGAACCCAGATACGGTCGAGTGTGCCGACTTCCCAGTGGTTCTTGACACCGCGCGAACGTGACAACCCCTCGACCCGGCTGGATTCCCGTCATGGCGATGGGGCGTCCTGGACAGAGGGAAACCAGGTGCGCCCTCTCATCCATGGCGCCACGTACTTCGCCGAGCTGTTTGAACGTGTGTCGCAGATGCGCGACGGCGACCTGCTGATGTTCGTCGACTGGCGAGGTGACCCCGATGAGCGCCTCACCGCTGAGCCCGGCTCCGAAATCGGGAAGGTGCTGGCTGACGCGGCGCGCCGAGGCGTCGACGTGCGAGGCCTGCTGTGGCGCTCCCACTGGGACCGCCTGGCATTCTCCGCCGCCGAGAACCGGCAGCTGGGCGATGACGTCAACGACGCTGGCGGGCAGTGTCAGCTGGACATGCGGGTTCGAACAAGTGGGTCGCATCACCAGAAGTTCGTCGTTCTGCGCCATCGCGACCGCCCCGAGCTGGACGTGGCGTTCCTGGGCGGTATCGACCTGTGCCATGGCCGACGCGACGACAGGTCGCACGGCGGCGACGTTCAGCGACAGCCGATGGCGGCTGTGTACGGGCCCCAACCGCCCTGGCACGACATTCAGCTGGCCATCACCGGGCCGGCCGTCGGGGACGTGGAGACCGTGTTCCGTGAACGGTGGGAAGACCCTCAGGCCTTCAGCCGTAGCCCCATCCGCTGGCTCGGCGACAGGTTTCGGCACGACAACCTCCAATCGACGCCTCTGCCTGCACAGCACCCGGACCCCGCCGCAGTTGGGCCGCTCCCCGTACAGCTTCTACGCACGTACCCCCGGCGCGCCGGTGGCTACCCCTTTGCCCCCCAAGGGGAACGCAGCGTGGCGCGCGGCTACACCAAAGCTGTCAGCCGGGCTCGCCACCTGATCTATATCGAGGACCAGTACCTGTGGTCGCCGCAGATCGCCACACTGTTCGCGACGGCTCTGCAACGCAACCCGAAGCTGCTCCTGATCGCGGTCCTTCCGCATTTCCCGGACCAGGATGGCGCTATCTCCAAACCTCCGAACCTGCTCGCCCGCGACAAGGCAATGGCAACGTTGCGAAAAGCGGCACCCGGAAGGGTGGCGTTCTACGGTTTGGAGAACCCGGCCGGCGTACCCGTCTATGTGCACGCAAAGGTCTGCGTGATCGACGACCAGTGGGCGTCCGTAGGGTCCGACAACTTCAACCGGAGGTCCTGGACCCACGACTCCGAGCTCACCGCCGCCGTGAGCGACCAGGGGTACGCACAGACGCTTCGGCTCGACCTCGCGCGCGAACACCTGGACCGCTCGGGTCCGATCGACGACCTGTTTGACCCCGCCGTGACCTTCGGCGCTTTTGCGGACACGTCCGCAGCGCTCGAGCGCTGGCATCAGGGCGGCGGCCGTGGGGCCCGCCCACCCGGCCGGCTGCGACCCGTCAACGAGGCGAAGCTGGGTCGGTTCACCCGGGCCTGGGCCACACCGCTCTACCGTCTGGTCTATGACCCGGACGGCCGGCCGATGGGGCTCCGGGCTCGTCGCTCATTCTAA
>JBDTOA010000099.1:0-7311 GCA_039933475.1 Dermatophilaceae bacterium | reverse complement strand
CACCAGGCGCATTCTCCCCGCATCACCTACCGGCTCACACCAAGCGCACTCTCCCCGTAGCACCTACGGGCTCAGAGGGTTGATTCGGCACAAGGGTCTGCGGGTCTGCCAGGGCTGCTGGTTGCTCTCGTGCTACTTCGAGCAGATGTTGCTGTTGGCCGTCCGTGACTTGATGGTCGCGCTCGGGGACGGTGTCGCGCTGGCGATCGCCGTCAGGGTGTGCGTGGGCAACGGGGTGCTGCCCAGGCGGTTCGGGACCGCAACGACGTTCGCACTGCCCGGACCGATGATCACCCGGATGGCGTTGCCGGCTGCGGGGTCCAGCACAACGACTGAGCCGGGGAAGGCGGCTGCGACAGTGAGTGCCTGCTCCCGGTTGCCACTCGAGTAGGCGACGCTGACGCCGGCCTCGCGGTTGTTCTCGCTGGACAGTCCGCTGATCTTGAAGCCCTGGAGCTTCAGGTCATCCGCCGCCTGCTGGGCGATGCCGGAGATGCCCGAGTCGTTGGCGACGTGCACCGTGATCTGGTCGGGCGAGACCGTCAGCACCGGCGGTGGCGTCGTCGTGGTCGGAGCGGGCGTAGACCCCGGAGCCGGCTTGGTGCCTGGCAGCGGAGCGTCGTCACGGATCGACTTCCACAGCGAATCCGCAGCAGAGGTCCACTGGACCCGGTTGTGGTCGGGCGGGTAGTCCTCGATCGGCACCGTGACGAAACGGATCTGCGATGATTTCAGGCCGACCACGCTCTGGGCAACCTCACGCAGCGCGTTGAGGTTGGCCAGCCCGGGGTCCGTGGTCAGTGACTTGGTCGCCGCATCGAGGAAGCGGAAGAGCTTGTCGGGTCGCAGCAGAAGGTTGCTGCTGGTGGCCTCCTGGACCATCGAGGACAGGAACGCCTGCTGACGGTCGATCCGACCCAGGTCGGATGCGTCGTTGCCGATGTTGTGCCGCACCCGCACGAAGGCCAGGGCCTCCTTGCCACTGACCCTGCTCCGTCCGGCGGGGAGGTCCAGATGGCTCAGCGGGTCCTTCACGGCTGTTGGCACGCAGACCTCGACGGTGCCGAGCGCGTCAACCATCGACTGGAACCCCACGAAGTTCACCACTACGAAGTGGTCGATGAAGATGCCGGTAGTGCCTTCGACCGTGCGGATGAGGCAGGCGGGGCCGCCCAGCGAGTAGTTGGCGTTCCACTGGCGGATCGGACCGTCTGCGACCGCGCTCTTCGGGTCCTTGCAGTCCCGTGGCGCCCGGGTCATCGAGTCTCGGGGAACGCTGACGACGACGGCCGACTTCCGGTCGCCGGACAGGTGCAGGATCAGCGTCGTGTCGGAGCGGGCTCCAGGAGTTGTGCCGAAGGATGTCGTGCCCAGGTCACGGGTGTCCGAGCCGATCACCAGGATGTTCAAGGGCTTGAGGTTGGTGAGGTTGTTCACGGCGGCGTTGCTCTGGGGGCGCTGTCCGAGCAGCTTTGAGACATCCAGCTGGGTGATGTTGCCGTTGAGCTTCACGTAGGCCAGGACACCAAGCACCAGCACCAGAACGAGGACCGAAGCCACCGCGATCCCGCCGCCCCGCAGCAGCGGATGGCGGTGAGCTCGTCGCTGGGCCTTCTGAACGTCGTGCCTCGAGGGGTCAGGCGGCGCGTGGGAGGTTGAGTCCGGGCGAGCTTGATCGTCGCCTGATCCCGGCTCGCTCACCTACGCTCCTCTTGTCATGTCAACGCTGTAACCCTGCACCTGGGATGCGCCTGGCATCTCGCCCCGAGAGACGGGCGCGTTCTCAGGTGATGGATTGTAACCAGCGATGCTGTGGACTGCCTCCATCGCGGCCTGCCCCCGGCCGGCGGAGGAGAGGTGCACGACGCGTCAGGTGAAGGTCTCCACGTGCAGCTCGCCCTCGGCATACCGCCTGCGCAGCACCTTCTTGTCGAACTTGCCCACGCTGGTCTTCGGCACCTCGTCGATGAACGCCCAGCGCTCGGGCACCTGCCACCTGGCGACGCTGCTGCTCAGGAACTCCCTGAGCACGGCCGCGTCGATGGCCGAGCCGGGCGACCGCACCACGGTGGCCAGCGGCCGCTCGCCCCACTTGTCGTCCGGGACCCCGACCACTGACGCCTCGAGCACGTCGGGGTGGGCCATCAGCGCGTTCTCGAGGTCGACCGACGAGATCCACTCACCCCCGGACTTGATCACGTCCTTGGCACGGTCGGTCAGCTGCAGGAAACCGTTGGGCGTCAGGGAGCCCACGTCGCCGGTGCGCAGCCAGCCGTCGTCGAACTTCGAGGCAGTCTCAGCGCGTTCGGCCTCGGTGCTGGAGCCGTTGTCGTAGTAGCTGCCGGTGATCCAGGGGCCACGGACCTCGAGCTCCCCAACGCTCGTGCCGTCCCACGCCATCTCCGTGCCGTCGGGTCCGACCAGTCGCGCCTCGAGCTGCGGGGCGATGCGACCCTGGGTATGCCGGTAGAACCAGTGCTCGTCGCCGGTCGTCCCGAGCGGTGCGACCGCGGTGGAACCCAGCGGCGACGTCTCCGTCATACCCCAGGCATGGATCACCTCGATGGCATGGCGCTCGTGGAAGGCCGCCATCAGCGAAGGGGGGCAGGCCGAGCCGCCGACGATGACGGTCCGCAGGGTGGAGGTGTCGGTGGGGTGCGCGTCAAGGTGTCGAAGCAGGTCGGTCCAGATGGTCGGGACGGCGGCGCCGCTGGTGACCTTCTCGGTCTCGATCATCCTTCCCAACGGCTCCGCCTGCAGGAACCTGTCGGGCATGATCAGGGATGCGCCGACCATCAGTGCCGCATAGGGCAGGCCCCACGCATTGGCGTGGAACATGGGCACGACCGCCAGCAGCCGGTCTCCCTGGACGAATCCCATGCCCATGATCACCTGCATCGAGTGCAGGTAGTTGGAGCGGTGGGAGTACACAACGCCCTTGGGGTTTCCGGTCGTCCCGGACGTGTAGCACATCGAGGATGCGTCGCGTTCGTTCAGAACCGGCCAGTCGAAGGCCTTCGGCTGGCTGGCGAGCAGCGTGTCCCAGTCATGGACGGCCTCGATGTGCGGCACCGCCTCGAGCGCCGCACGGACCTCGACAGGGACCGGGCCGTTGACGATGACGTGTCGAAGCGACACCAGGGCGGGCAGCAGCTTGCTGAAGGGCGCGGCCAGGCTGTTGTCCACGATGACCACCTGGCTCGCCGCATGGTTGGCCACAAAGATGAGCTGCTCGGGGAAGAGCCGGATGTTCAGCGCGTGCAGGACGGCGCCCATGGACGGCACCGCCAGGTAGGCGACGAGGTGCTCAGCGTTGTTCCACATGAAGGTGCTGACGCGCTGGTCCCCGTCAATACCAAGGCCCCGCAACGCATTTGCCAGCTGAGCCGCCTGGGTCCCTACCTCGGCGTACGTCGTCCGCCTCGCCCCGTCTGCGGTCCAGGTCACCACCTCCTGGTCAGCGTGCAGGCGCGTGCCTGACAGAAGGATGCGCGAGATCAGCAGCGGCGAGTCCTGCATGGTGCTCTTCATGAAATGACTCTGCCACGCAAATTTCGCGCAGGGGGGCACTTGGGGCAGACGCGTGCCCGAATGAGCCCTGAGGTTGGATGGTGGCCATGAGCAGACGCGTCGTCATCGCCTCGGTCGTGGCCGGAGTCGTCGTTGTGGCCTCGGCTGCGGGTGGGTTTGCGTTTGTCCACCAGCGCGAGCAGGTTCGTCTGGACCGCGCCGCACGAGCCTCGGCAGACAAGTTCGCCAGCGCGTGGTCGCACCGCACCGTCAAGGACGTCACGTATTCCGGCAGGACCACCGAGCAGGTCGTGGCCAGCTTCAAGAGCACGACGTCAGGGCTCGGGAGCGGGCCGGTGAAGGTCACGGTCACGTCGCTCACCCGTGACGGCGACAAGGCATCCGGCCGGGTGTCCGTCGCCTGGACAGTGGCCGAGGGATCATCCTGGGCCTACACGATGCCCGTCTCCCTACAACGGGACAGCAGCGAGATCTGGACCGTCGTGGCCAAGGACGGAGCTTCGATGTGGGCCCCGGGACTGAGCCCTGCTGCAAAGCTGGTTGCCAAGCGAACCTGGGGCACCCGCGGGGATGTGCTGGACGGCAAAGGCTCGCCGATCGTGTCGGTCGGCAAGGTGTACGACGTGTCGATCGACCCGGCCCGGGCTACGGCCGCCACGGTCGCAGACTTGGAAAGCGTCGTCCAGGAGCCTGGCAAGCTGGTGGCCAAGCTGGCCGCTGCCAAGGCGTCCGGCTCGAAGGCGCCGATCTTCGTGATCACCTACCGCGAGGCCGACTTCCAGGCCCGCAAGGCACAGCTCGACGCCATCATCGGGGTCATCTACCCCCCGAGGGAGCAGCCGCTGGCGCTGCCGTCGCCCACCTTCGCCCGACCACTGCTTGGTTCCTACGGTCTGGTGACCGCCGAGGCGATCAAGAACAGCAAAGGCCTCCTGGTGGCAGGTGACTACGCCGGGCTCAGCGGTTTGCAGGGGCAGTATGACGGCCTGCTCGCCGGCACCCCCGGGGTGAAGGTGACCGCCAGCGACAAGCCGGATGCGCCGCTGTTCGAGAAAGCCGCGGTCAACGGCACCCCGATGACCCTGACGCTGGACCCAAAGGTCCAGTCCGCTGCCGAAACGGCACTCGCGGGCAGCGGCGCGGTCCCGTCGTCCCTGGTCGCCGTCGACGTGAAGACCGGGGACCTGCTCGCCGTGGCCAACTCGCCCTTCTTCGGCATGAACCGCGCGCTCCAGGGGCAGTACCAACCGGGATCGACCCTCAAGGTCGCCACGACGTACTCGCTGCTGGGCAAGGGGCTGACGCCGTCGACCCCGGTGACCTGTCCACCCTTCGTGATGGTCGACGGCCGCAAGATGACGAACTACGAGAACGAGACCTTCGCGACGGCTCCGTTCTCCAAGGACTTCGCTCTCTCCTGCAACACGGCTTTCGTCCAGCTCGCCGCAAAGATGGGCGACTCCGACGTCCACGACGCCGCGGCGGCTCTCGGGATCGGTACGGGCTGGGGCAAGCACCTGGGGATCGACGGGACGTTCTCGGGCTCGGTCCCGGCCGCCACCTCCAAGACGGAGAAGGCAGCGACAGCTTTCGGCCAGGCCAAGACCCTGGTCTCCCCTGCATCCCTGGCGGTCATGGTCGCCTCGGTGGCACGCGGGAGCTACATCGAACCCGCGCTGATCCGCACCCCAGCAGTTGCCGGAGCGGACCGGACACCGAAGGCACTGGACGCAAAGGTGGTCGCCGAGCTCCGCAGTCTCATGCGCCTGGTGGTGACCCAGGGCACGGGGACGGCGGTGAAGTCAGCCGCAGGCGGAGCGGTCTTCGGCAAGACGGGCACGGCGGAATACGGATCAGCCAACCCTCCGGAGACCCGTGCATGGTTCGTCGGGTGGCAGGGCGATGTTGCTTTCGCGGTTCTGGTCGAGAACGGCAAGAGCGGCGGCACCGTGGCGGCACCGATCGCCAAGACCTTCCTGGACAGCCTCCAGCACTGATCGGCGAGTGCTCGATCGTGAAGTAGCACAAACCGTCGACAAATTGCTGATTTTAGGTCGATTCCTGCGACTTCACCGCCGGTCGCGATAGGCGTGGGAGCGATCCGATATCGATGCGACACGCAAAAGCCCCCCAGCTGGAGCCGGGGGGCTTTTGCGCAAATAGTCGACCGGTTTGGTCGCAGGTTGCTGTCGTGAGCTGAGAGTAGATCTCAGATCAGATGGCCTGAACCTTCTCAGCCTGGGGACCCTTCGGACCCTGGGTGACTTCGAACTCCACGCGCTGTGCCTCTTCGAGCGAACGGTAGCCGCTCGTCTCGATCGCGGAGTAGTGAACGAACACGTCTGGACCCCCGCCGTCCTGGGCAATGAAGCCGAAGCCCTTTTCCGCGTTGAACCACTTAACAGTGCCTTGTGCCATGGGTATTACTCTCTCTATTTTTGGCCAATGGAGTTCACAGTTCGTGAGCCCCAGGCTGCCGCACCACCCCCACACCAAGCGGGCCATGCCCGATGTTATGAAAAAAGCCCGCCGGAGCGGGCACTTCTTCGATCTGCGAGGAACTGCAACTGCAACCGTTGAACACGCTAGCACGCATACCCCGCTCCGTACCTCCCCCGAATGACGTGGGTTTCGGGGGGCCGCAAAAGCACCCGCAAGGTGTGCATCAACCACCCTGGCGAGTGCGGCGTCAAGATGGCATCAAGGTTTACCGCGGCCGTGTAAGAGAAGCGTAAAGATTGTCGGCGCCCGACGTGCCGGACTGTTGGCTGGTGAGGTGAGCACCCTTACCCAGCTTCCCAAAAGACTCCTGGTCGGACGTCCCCTGCACAGCTCGATGCTGGGCGAGACGTTGCTGCCCAAGAAGCTTGCCCTTCCGGTCTTCTGCAGCGACCCGCTGTCGTCCAACGCCTATGCCACCGAAGAGATCCTGCTGATGCTCAGCCTGGGCGGGCTCTCACTGCTGCACCTGACGCCCTGGGTCGCCGGCGCCGTTGTGCTGCTGCTGGTGGTGGTGGTGCTCTCCTACCGCCAGACCTGTTACGCCTACCCCGGCGGTGGTGGGGCTTATGCCGTGAGCCGGGCCAACCTGGGTCGCAACGCTGCCCTGGTTGCTGCGAGCGCACTGCTGGTCGACTACGTCCTGACCGTTGCGGTGTCGGTGGCCGCGGGGGTGGCGAACATCGTCTCCGCCGTCCCATCCCTGGCGCCCCATGTCGTCATCCTGTCCATCGGGCTGGTTGTCTTCCTGGCGCTGATGAACCTGCGCGGCACCAAGGAGTCGGGCAAGTTCTTCGCGATCCCCACCTACGGTTTCGTCCTGTGCGTGTTCGCCATGATCGGGTTCGGGCTGCTGCAGCTGCTCGGCGGAAAGCCTCCCGTCGCGGAGTCCGCCGCGATCGGCATACGCGCGGAGCAACAGGCCAGCGGCCTCCTCCTGGTGGCTCTGGTCCTGCGTGCTTTCGCCTCTGGCTGCACCGCTCTGACGGGGGTGGAGGCGGTCAGCAATGGTGTGCCCAGCTTCAAGAAACCCAAGAGCCGCAACGCAGCTGGGACGCTGGCCATCATGGGGGCCCTGACCATCGGCATGTTCATCGGGATCACCGCCCTGGCGCTGATCAGCAAGGTGCACGTGGGAGCCGACCCCTCGCAGCTGGTCGGCGCCCCCACGGGCTACAACCAGCGAACCGTCATCGCCCAGATCGCCGGGGCGGTCTTCGGCTATAGCTCGATCGGCTTCTACGCCGTGCAGGCCTTCACCGCCGCGATCCTGGTGCTGGC
>JBDTOA010000098.1:0-7337 GCA_039933475.1 Dermatophilaceae bacterium | reverse complement strand
CGATGGTACTGCACTGGTTACGGTGTGGGAGAGTAGGACGCCGCCGGACATACATTGTGAAAGAGCCCTAACCCCTCAACCGGTTAGGGCTCTTTTGCATGTTCAGGTGGCCTTCGGCGGGTGGCCAGGCGTTAGCTGGTGAGGTCGAACCAGGTCAGGTTGAGGTCCCCGAGCATCTGGCGCAGCAGGGGCAGGCTGAGGCCGACCACGTTGTGATGATCGCCTTCGATGCCTGAGATGAAGGGACCACCGAGCCCGTCGATGGTGAAGGCGCCGGCGACCTGCAGCGGCTCGGCAGTTGCCACATACGCCGCGATCTCCTCGTCGGTGACCTTGGCGAAGTGGACCGTGGTCGAGGCCACCGCGCCGAAGGTGGCACCCGTGCCGCCCTGCGATGGGTCCCTGTCGTCGATCAGCCAGTGGCCGGTATGCAGCAGGCCGGTTCGGCCGCGCATCGCCTTCCAGCGCTGGGTGGCCTCCGCCTCGTCAGCGGGCTTGCCGTGCAGCTCGCCATCGAGCTCGAGCACCGAGTCGCAGCCCAGGACCAGGGCTCCTGCAGGCGCGTCCTCCGGACAGGAGTCGCCATCCAGGATGCCGGTGACGGCCTCGCACTTGGCCCGCGCCAGCACGAGAGCTACGTCCTGGGGGTCAAGGTCACCAAAGTGTGCGACAGCCTGGGTCATGACGGCGGCCTCGTCGACGTCGCTGACGAGCACGTACGGCTTCACCCCAGCGCGCAGCAGCGTCTCCAGCCGAGCCGGAGACGCAGAGCCAAGAACGAGGGGGACCGGCGAAGAAGGCATGTGGGCAGGCTATCGGAGCCACCAGCCGTGTCGGTCGGTCAGCTCTTCACTGCGCCGGCCATCAGTCCGCCCACGAACCACCGGCCGAGGAGGATGTAGACCAGCAGCGTCGGCGCGGTGACGATCAGAGCCCCGGCGAAGACCTCGGGATACGGCACGATCTGCGAGCCGGCGAGGTTGGCCAGTCCGAGGATGACCGGACCGTTGTCCTTGCTCGAGAGGAACACGGCGAACAGGTAGTCGTTCCAGATCGAGGTGAACTGCCAGATCATGGTGACGACGAAGCCGGGAACCGACAGCGGAAGGATCAGCGACCGGAACGTCCGGAGCAGCCCGGCGCCGTCGACCTTCCCGGCCTCGATGAGCTCCTTGGGGATGATGGTCTGGTAGTAGTTGCGGAAGATCAGCGTGCAGATCGGAATGCCGTAGACGATGTGGACGGCCAGCAGCTGGGGGACGCCCGGGGACAGCCCGGTCATCGGCAGGAACTCCAGGAGCGGGACCATGACCGCCTGGTACGGGATGAACATCCCGAAGAGGATCAGCGTGAAGACCAGGTTCGCCCCCGGGAAGCGCCAGCGCGAGAGCACGAAGCCGTTCATCGCGCCGAGCATCGAGGCGACTATGGCACCCGGTATGGCGATCAGCAGGGTACGCCCGAGAGCTGGGCTCAGCTCGTTCCACGCCGCGGACCAGCCCTCAAAGCTCAAAGAATGGGGCAGCGCCCAGCGGTTGGGGCCGAGGGCTTCGCTGAAGGACTTGAAGCTGGTGACGATAAGGACGTAGGCGGGGATCAGCACAACTAGCAGGAAGACGATGAGCAGCAGGTACTTGACGGTGCGCGCGGCCTGGGCGCGCGGTGTCTTCGTGACCTTGCGGTGCACCACAGTGGGCGCCGGCGCCGGGATTACGTCGGTGGTCACGAGTTCTTCTCCTGCCGTGCGTTGTAGACCAGGTAGGGCACGACCAGCAGCGCCACCAGCACCAGCAGGATCATCGCGACGGCGGCGGCTCTGGCAAAGTCCTGCTGTCCGGTCAGGGTCCACATCGTGACCATCGGCACGTTGGTGTAGACGTTCTTCTCGCCGGAGATGGCCATGATGATGTCGAACATCTTCAGCGACATGTGACCCAGGATGATCAGCGCCGACAGCGCAATGGGTGACAGCTGCGGGAAGAGCACGTGCCGGTACAGCTGGAACTCGCTGGCTCCGTCGATGCGCGCTGCCTCACGCAGCTCGCCAGGGATGCCACGGAACCCGGCGAGGAACAACGCCATGATGTAGCCCGAGAGCTGCCAGATCGCAGGCAGGGCGATGGCCGCGATTCCCCAGGTCGGGCTGGACACCCACCAGTGGTTCTTCAGGAAGCCGAGACCCACCATGTCGAACAGCTGGTTGAGACCCGAGGCGCCCTTGCCCGTGTCGCTGTTGAGCAACCAGTTCCACACCACTCCCGAGGCGAACATCGACACGGCCATCGGGAACAGGTAGACGTTGCGGAACAACGCCTCACCGCGAACGCCCTTCTCCAGCAGCAGGGCCCACAGCATGCCGAAGAACAGCGCGCCGACGATGTAGACCGCCGCGAGGATGCCGAGGTGCTTGAGCGACTGGATGAAGGACGGGTCGGTGAACAGCGCGGTGTAGTTGCCGAGGCCGATGTGGTCGTTCGGCAAGGTGCCGGCTGCGCGTTCGAAGCGGCTGTTCTGGTTGGTGGTCGAGATGTTGGCCGACCAGCCGATCAGGCCGTACACGAAGAACCCGATCAACAGGATCGAGGGGGACACCAGGAGCAGTCCTGGTCCCCAGGTGCGCATTGTCCGCATCTTTGGCCTCAAGCGTCAGGCTGCTTTCCGTTGTCGGAGGAAGGCGGTGTATGGCGGGTGGCCGCTTGACCACCCGCCATACCTCAGTTTGCCACGGTCGGACGGATCAGCCCACAGTCGACCGCCAGTTTGAGTACTTCGTTGCGGCTGTGACCAGCGACTTCTGCAGGGTTGCGACGTCAGGGTTGGCACTGAAGGCACTCAGCGCGGTCTGCACGTCGTTGTTCCATGCGCCCGGACCGGCCGAACCATGCGCCAGCGAGGGGGCCAGCTTGGAGGCCTTCCACTGGGCCATGGCCCACTGCTGGTACTTGGGGTAGCCATCGGAGGTGGCGTCCGAGCGGGCCGGGATGGAGCCCTTGACCAGGTTGAAGGCCTTCTGGCCATCGGCGCTGCCGACGACCTTGAGCCAGCACTTGGCACCCTCGGGGTTCGTGCCGTTCTTCGGCAGCGTGAACGAGTCGGACAGCCACTGGTAGACACCATCGGTGCCCGGAGCGGGCCAGTAGGTGTATGCCGAGTCCGCCACCTTCAGCGAGAGCAGCTGGGCAGGGACCCAGTCACCCATCACCTGGTAGCCGGCGGTGGCCTTCGTCGGGTCGGTGGGCATGAGGTACTTGGACAGGGCCGCATCCCAGTCCATCGTCTCGCGGTCCGCGTTGGAGTAGCCGACCAGAGTCTTGAAGTCGTTCAGGGCGGCGGTGACGTCGGCCCCGTCCCACTTCGTCGACCCGTCGTAAAGGCCGTTGAACTTGTCGACCCCGAGGTCACCGAGCAACGTCGTCTCCAGGAGCATCTCCTCGGCGAAGCCCTTGGACAGCGCCAGCGGGGTTGCCACACCTGCCGCCTTGAGCTTGGCCAGGTCGGAGATCCAGTCCTTGACCGTGGCTGGTGCTTTGGTCGGGTCCAGGTTGGCCTTCTTCAGCACCACCGGGTTCACCCACACCATGTTGGCGCGGTGGATGTTGGCCGGCACGGAGTAGACCTTGCCGGCAACGGTGATCTGGTCGAGCAGCTCCTTGGGGAACGCGGTGTCCAGTCCGGCGGCCTTGAAGACTGAGGTGATGTCGTCGACCTGGCCGTTGGCGATGTAGTCACTGAGCTCGCCGCCGGCGTGGGCCTGGAACGAGCTGGGGGCGTTGCCGGCCTTGAGGTTGTTGGCCAGCAGCGTCTTGGCCTTGTCGCCACCACCACCGGCAACGGCGGCGTTGACGAAGGTGTACTGCGAGCAGTCCTTCTTGAAGACCGACTCCATGCCGTCCAGGCCGGCCTTCTCGCCCCCGGCTGCCCACCAGGTGAACACCTGGACGTCCTTGGTGGCGGCTGCGCCGCTCGTGCTGCCGGTCGTCGGTGTGTCGTTGCTGCTGCAGGCGGAAACCGCTAGCAAAGCGGTGACCGCAAGACCCACCGCCACCTTCCGTCGAAGTCGAGTCATCTTTTCGAACCTCCGGTTGTGTTCTGATGGGCGAGGTAAGTCAAACAAATCGGACAGATTTGCTGGTCAAAACCCTCAGGATCGAGCATTCTTCTTCCGGGCCTTGCCTGTCAACGGCTGAGGTCGACTCGTTGGTCACTTTTGAGTCTCAAAAGCCCCCGCCCGAGCGTGATATGTCCGGGTCTGTCTGGTTTCGCAAGTACCCAGCCGACAGCTACGAGCAGCTACCCAGGACTATCCGAGGAGGGCCTCGCGCAAGGTGTCCAGGCCCACGCCGCCGAGGTCGAGGGCGCGCCGGTGAAAAGCCTTGATGTCGAACGCGTCGCCTTCGCGGGCCCGGACCTCATCGCGAAGCTGGAGCCAGAGCCGCTCACCGATCTTGTACGAGGGCGCCTGACCGGGCCAGCCGAGGTAGCGGTCCAGCTCGAAGCGCAAGATGGCCTCGGCCATGTTGGCATGGGCCGACAGGAACGCCCAGGCCTTGTCGTAGGTCCATGCGCCCCCTCCGACCTCGGCGGGCGCGCTGAAGCCACAGTGGACCCCGATGTCCAGGACGACCCGCGCGGCGCGAAGCGACTGGCTGTCGAGCAGGCCCATGTGGTTGCCCGGGTCGTCCATGTAGCCCAGCTCGGCCATCAGCCGCTCGGCGTACAGGGCCCAGCCTTCGCCATGGCCGGAGGTCCACGCGTCCATCCGTCGCCAGCGGTTGAGCAGCTCGTAGCGGAAGACTGTCTGCGCGACCTGGAGGTGATGGCCGGGGACGCCCTCGTGGTAGACGGTTGTCAGCTCTCGCCAGGTGCTGAACTCAGTGATGCCCTTGGGCACCGACCACCACATCCGGCCCGGCCGGCTGAAGTCCTCGGAGGGCCCGGTGTAGTAGATGCCGCCGGTCTGGGTCGGGGCGATTCGGCACTCGATGGTGCGCACGGGTTCAGGGATGTCGAAGTGGGTGTCGGCAAGGTTGGTGATGACCTCGTCGGCCTTTCCCTGCATCCACGTCCTGAGCTCGTCGGTTCCGTTCAGCTGGTAGACCGGGTCGGCATCGAGGATGCCGATGGCCTCCGTGACCGTCGCGCCGGGCTGGATCTGCTCGGCTACTGCCTCCATCTCGGTCGTGATCCGGGCCAGCTCCTGCTGCCCCCACTCGTAGGTCTCCTCGAGGTCGACGGTGGCGCCCAGGAAGGACCGTGACAAGAGCTGGTAACGCTCGCGGCCGCACGCATCCGGTTCGGGGGCCTGTGGCAGGATCTCGCCGAGCAGGACCTCGCGGAGGCGGACGTAGGCCGACGAAGCCTGAGCCACCGCCTCGCGAAGCTTGTCCGCTGTCTCGCCTTCGGGACCCCCGCGCCTCAGCAGGTTCGCAAAGTAGCCGTCCTTGGAGGTGAGCACGGCACACTGAGCTGCGCAGGCGTCAACCTGTCTCTTCGGGCTCACCAGTCCCCTGGAGGCTGCCTCGCGCAGCGACTCTACGTACCCGTCGAGGGCCGCCGGAACCTTGGTCATCCGGGCGGCGAACGTGAGCCACTGTGCGTCAGTGTCCGTGGGCATCAGGTCGAAGATGTCGCGGATCCCCTGGATCGGGGAGGCCAGGACGTTGAGGGACATGTGGTCCAGCCCGGCTGCGTAGATCTCCTCTGCCAGGCCAAGACGTTCCTGCAGAGCGGCGAGCGTGATCCGGTCGATGTCGTCGACGACACTGGCCCCGGCCAGCTTGGCCAGGGTCTCGCGACGCAGGCTGGACCCTGCGGTGAGGCCGGCAGGCGAGAAGTCGTCGAGGTCCTCGTCGTGGCCGGTGATGCCAAAAACCGTTGCTGCGATGGGACTTAGCTCGACCAGTCCGTCAAGGTAGCCGTTCGCAATACGGTCGATCTCGGTGGTCGAGCGAGCCTTGGGCGCGTGGGTGTCAGTGGTCACCGCTCGAACGTACCCCAAGCGCGGGCCATCGATCGAGGCGTCTGCGATCGATGGCGTCAGCGGGAACGGGCGGACGCCCGCCAGGCGCCTTGCCCGTGGGGGGGAGTGGTTCGGACCATCCTCCGGGGCGAGCTCCATCGGGACTGGATCTTGCGCCCGACCGCGAGGGAGTGAGGGTCCGCGCCCTGGTCGCCGTCGTCGTCATCATCGTCGCTCGCCGTGGCCAGGACGGCGACGAGGGCAGCCAGCTCCTCGGGCGAGGCGTGGCCGCGGACCAGGCGCAGGCTGGGGCCTGCCGCCTCGGGGGTCGCTGTGCCCTTCGAACCCGGTTTGTCGTTGTCAGCCATAGGGACTCGCCCGATCATAGGGGGATGTTGCCGTGCTTCTTGGGGGGCAGGCTCTCGCGTTTGTTGCGTAGCGCGCGCAGAGCCTTGATGACGTAGGACCGTGTGAAGGACGGCGGGATCACCGAGTCGACGTAGCCTCGCTCAGCGGCCATGTAGGGGTTGGCCAGAGTGTCCTCGTAGTCGGCGATGAAGGTCTGGCGCGCTGCATCGACATCGCCATTGGCCGCGGCGACCTTGGCAATCTCCTTGCGGTAGAGGATGTTGACCGCGCCCTGGGCGCCCATGACGGCGATCTGCGCGGTGGGCCAGGCCAGGTTCATGTCGGCGCCGAGGTGCTTGGACCCCATGACGTCGTACGCGCCGCCGTAGGCCTTGCGGGTGATGACCGTGACGAGCGGGACGGTTGCCTCGGCATACGCATAGAGCAGCTTCGCGCCGCGGCGGATGATGCCGTTCCACTCCTGGTCGGTGCCGGGCAGGAAGCCCGGGACGTCCACGAACGTCAGGACGGGGATGTTGAACGCGTCGCAGGTGCGCACGAACCGTGCGGCCTTCTCGGAGGCGTTGATGTCCAGGCAGCCGGCCAGCTGCATGGGCTGGTTGGCGACCACGCCCACCGACCGGCCGTCGACCCGGCCGAAACCGCAGACGATGTTGGGCGCGAAAAGTGCTGCGACCTCGAGGAAGTCAGCCGTTCCTTCCTCAGTGGCGTCAACGATGTGCTCGATGATGGTGCGGATGTCATATGGCGTGTTCGCCGAGTCCGGGATGAACGTGTCCAGAAACTTGTCCGCTTCGGTAACCCCGGCGGTCAGCCCGTCCGTGTCCGGCTCGAACGAGGGAGCATCCTCGAGGTTGTTGGACGGCAGGTAGGACAGCAGCGCCTTGACGTAGTCGATGGCGTCGTCCTCGTCCTGCCCCATGTAGTGCGCGACCCCTGTCCTGGAGTTGTGCGAATGAGCCCCGCCGAGCTCCTCCATGCCGACGTCCTCGCCCGTGACGGTCTTGAT